>JAIXXZ010000086.1 GCA_027490465.1 Oxalobacteraceae bacterium | reverse complement strand
TTGGCATAGCGCAGCGTGCCTTGTCCCTGAATGCGGTTGTTACTGAAGTTGCCGGTGTAGCGATTGCCATTTGCAAATCGCAGCGTACCCTGACCGTTGAATTCATCATTACGGAATTCGCCGACAAAGCGGTCGCCATTGCGGAAGAAGTAGCTGCCCTGACCGGTGCGCTTGCCATCGCGGAATTCGCCGACGTACTTGTCACCGTTCAGATAGTAGGTGCTGTGGCAGCCAGCCAGTGCAATCAGCAGGCCTGCGGCCAGAGCGAGCGTTCGTAGGATAGTCGTTTTCATGGCAACTCGGAACAAATTAAGATTTAAGAAGCATCGACACCGGCCGTCAAAACTTGAGCGCGCTCTGCAATGCGTTCAGACTGCGCTCCAGCGCAAGATCAGCCGAGGGCGGGTGATAATGCTCTCCGCCCGGACGAGCAAAGGCGTGGTCGGCGTCCGGGTAGAGCCAGACCTGAACGTCGTCGCGATGAGCGAGGCCGCGGCTTATCTTGTCTTGCGCAGCCTGATCGCAGTATTTGTCGAGCTGCGCGATGTGCAGCACCAGCGGGCAGTGCAAATGAAGGGCTTCATCGAGCGCATCTTCGATGCCCACGCCGTAGTAGCCAATGGCGACATCGGCATCAGTGCGGCAGGCTGCGAGATAAGCCAGCTTGCCGCCCAGGCAGAAACCCATCACACCGACCGGTCCACTGACAAATGCCTGCTCGCGCAGGGTGGTGATGGCGGTCTGAATATCATCCACGCCTGTATCCACATTGAATCTCTGAAAATAGCCAAATGCTTTTTGCCAGTCTTCCGGTGTGTAGCCTAGTTCCACGTTCGGCTCCAGCCGCCAGAAGAGGTCAGGTACCAGCACGACATAACCGCGAGCGGCGAATGCATCGGCGATTTCTCGCATCGGCTTGTTCACGCCAAAAATTTCCTGGGCGATCACCAGACCCGGTCCCCGACCGCCTGGCGGCAAAGCGAGATAGCCGCTGAAGCTGCCGCTGCCATCGGCGGCATCCATCATCAGCGTGTTGGATCTTGGCGGGCGTGCCTGTTTTCGCTTCATCGTGAGTTCTCCATGGCGGTAGTGTGACCGTGTAGCTTACGTGAATTGAATGATCAGTTAGGGTGACTTTTGTTGAGTGCACGCATACTGCAGTACCTTCTCGAGCGCTGTATCGGTGGCAGGTCGAACCCAGGGGGTGTGACGATTCCAGGACTCGACTGCACCCTTGCCCATCAATCCTGAATAGAAAGCACCGCCGACTGCGCGTATCAATTGCCGAGTGCAATCGACCTCACAGACCATGCTGTCGGAGGCATGACCGCGCGCCGTGGCCTCACGGTAATTGCGGAGTGTATGAATCATCGGCCAATTGCCTCGGGTGCTGATATCGGGATCGACAAAAAACGTTTCACCTGCGGCTGTCGAGGCTGGATCAGGCACTGGCAGCATGACCCAGTCCCCCGCAAAGGCTGGGGTACTCAATAGCAGTAGGGGCAGAATCAGACTACGGATCATGGTTTATTCCCGCATAAAAAATAGAGCGCTGCGGCTTTGATTGTGTCAGCAGCGGGGACTTCCCATGGCGTGGGTTGGTATTCCGAGGTCGTGTTGCCTCGTGCCATGGGTTCTTTGTAGTACACGGCACTGCGTGTGCGCAGTGTGCCGTCATAACAATTGGATTCCAAGAGCAATCGAGCGGATTGGTCCTCGTACTCATCTGGCTTGCCATAATCATGCAGTGCCCAGACGCGGGGCCTCGTACCCCGAACGACGGTAAGTGGATCGATGTAAAGACTGCTCTCGTTTTGTTTGTGGAGCAGATTCCAGTCAGCCCTGGCGGGTAAAACGCAGAGCAGCAGCAACGGGAAAAGAATTTTTTTCACAGGCAGTAGTGGCGGAGGAGAGATGACCCGCCCCAGTGTACTCCATGCCCAGTGAGTGCTGCGACTGATGCTATTTAAGTAAGGCAGCCGCTCGACAAGCCCATAGAAGGCGACCAGCCTGCTCGGTCGCTCGAATCGGGGTACGGTGCAGAGATGTTACTTCTTGTCAGTTTTTATGCCGATACCAAAATAGACAGACCTGCTCAGCGAATTGAAGCCGAGGTTGATACCGAAGGTTTCGAAGCCCAGAATGAAACCGCCATTGAGGTTTACACCACTCTTGGTGTAGGAGTCCAAGTCATACCAGCTCTCGCCATACTTGGCGACACCTTCCAGCGAGCCGTAGCCGACGCCGACATAAGAGTGAATGGTTTTGTAAAACGGGACCAGGCTGCCGGGGCCGACGGCGGCAAAGGTGGCACCCATATTGGCGATGTACGGTACGCGCGCGCGCTCCGTGTAGCTGTTGGGGGAGTACGAATAGCCATAGGCGTTGTAGCCATCAGGTGTCAGGCCGATTGTGCCGTTAAGGTAAAAACCAGTCCCCTGATCTTTCAGCTCATAAAAGCCAATACCGAGACCTTCGGTTGTGTCGGACTGCTTTGCCTGATAGTTGATGTCCGCAAACATGGAATCTGCAAGCGCAAAACCACTGGTGAGCAACAGTGTCGACGAGACAGCAAGGGCAATTTTTTTCATCGGAATTTTATACTTTTGGTTTTGTAGATTGAGATCTCAGGATGCAGCTACGCCGACCTGGCCGCGTTCCAGGCTTTGGCGGTTTGCTTCGTCCGGATCAAACAGCCGTACCAACGAGTTAAGCAGTCGGGAAGCTTTCTCGCTATTATCCGTCGAGTAGTTGCAAACATAAACATCTAGCGTCACCGACTGCAGTTCGGGCCAGGTGTGCAAAGCAAGATGTGATTCAGCGAGCAGCACCGTGCCCGTTACACCACCGACCTCTTCTTGTTCTGTGCCGGGAAATGCATGGAAGACTTCGTTGACTGCGGACAGTCCACTCGCCTTGACCAGTTTCAGGCAGGTCGCACGCAAACTTTCAACGTCTGTCATCAGGCCCAGATTTTTTTTGCAGCCTGAGAGGTCAGCGGTCAGATGAAGTCCTTGCATTCATTACTCCTAGTTATTGCATCAATCAGAAACGTCTGCTCCGCAATGCAGCAGAATTTGTTCTGGCTTTCCCTATTCCTGCTTTTTGGGTCGCCCGGTTTTAATCAGGTCCAGCTTTGCTTGCGCCGATTTCAGTTTCTTTGGCCCCATGTCGCTGATCAGTGCGATGCCAATCCGCAGGAGCTCACTTTTCTTGATCTGAAATCCTGCCTTCAGGCAGGCCTCTTTGACCTTGGCGATCTTTGCGTATTCCTTCACCGGCATCGTAAAGCTGTCACGCACCACCTTGTCGCTGGCAGATTTGCCGGCTTTCGCTGCCAGCTTCGGCTTACCGGACGACACTCGTGAAATCGTCTTGCTGCTGGCACTGGTTGTGGCAGGTTTCGCGCCCATGCTGGCTCAGTGAAAATTATTGAGGGTAAACAATATAAACGATTTATCTGTTTTTCAAGCCTTATTTACTGAAATAGCCGGATATCTGGCGTCGTGAGCCCGTAGCAGCCCCGAAAGTTCTCAAATCAATAAGTTATTGTTGTCGATGATCGATTTTTTGAGACTTTTTATTTCAAGATTGGCTTTTCGTGTCGATTCAGTGCATGGTGTCTACCCCAATCGGTAAACGCTCGCTATATTGTTTTTGTTTTGATAATTCAGCGTCTCCCTGAATCGAATGGATGTCGAGACCCGTACTGAGTGCGATTTGCTAACGGAAGATAATTGACCTGGGTCAAAGGAATGGCCGTTACAAGGCTTGAATATGGTCAGGTCGATGCCATGTAGAGGCAGTCATGAAAAACCGCGTAGGCTTTGCCCTTCAGATGCATGCGTAAATTGATATTTTTTCTGTCGCTGCTTGCTGCCACATGCGCTTATGCGCAGGATACCTCCTGCAGCCAGACCCAGACTGTCGAGGCCAAAGCGGCCTGTCTTGACAGCCTGATGCGACAGCAGTCCTATTGCGTCGCGATTCAGGACACTGATTCAAAAAACCTCTGCATGGCGCAGGTCAGGCAGCAGAAAAGCTACTGCTTCAGTATCCGATCCTCCGATATCAAGACGATCTGCTTTGAAGTATTCAAATAGCGTCGTGCATTACATCAGCGGTCTGTTCTGAGCCGTCAGTACCATCCTTGTTCCTTCCACCTGCGCTCCAACACCAAGGCCGGCTAAAATACGACACAAACCCGCTAAGGGTAACGCCGTATCGCTGACCACGGGCGATCGGTTCCGGCAGCATCGCCGAAAACAACAACATCAAATTCACAGGGGAATCTCATGACCATCGTCAGCCAGCGTGCGCAGAGCCTTGGCACTGAAAACGCCTTCATCGTTCTGGCCGAAGTCAACCGACTGATACGCGAAGGGCGAGATATTCTCTCCTTCTGTATCGGTCAGCCTGATTTCCACACGCCGCAGCATATTCAGGATGCTGCCGTGAGCGCGATTCGCGAGGGCAAGCATGGTTACACTCCCTCGGCTGGTATCGCAGAGTTGCGTGATGCCGTGGCCAAGGAGCTCAGCCGCACCCGTGGTATCGAGGTTCTGCCGGATGATGTGGTGATCGCTGCGGGTGCCAAACCTTTCATTGGCTACACCATTGCCTCAGTGACGGACTACGGCGCGGGCGATGAAGTGATTTATCCGGTGCCTGGTTTCCCGATTTATGAATCGCAGATCAAGGCCAATGGTGCTGTAGGTGTGCCGATTTTTCTGCGCGAATCCCGCCAATTCAGTTTTGATCCGCAAGAGCTGGCAGACAAAATCACGCCGCGCACCAAACTGCTGATTTTGAATTCACCGCAAAATCCGACTGGCGGCATCATTCCGCGCAAAGATATGGAAGCCATCGCCGACATTCTGCGCCAGCATCCGCAGGTCTGGATCTTTGCCGATGAAATTTACGGTCGTCTGATTTATGACGGCGAATTCGTGTCCATCGCCTCACTGCCGGGCATGCAGGAGCGCACCATTATTTCCGATGGGTGCTCCAAGACCTATGCGATGACGGGCTGGCGTCTGGGTTACATCGCCAATCGCAAACTTGCACCTTTCTTCACGACCTGGATTACCAATACCGAATCCTGTGCATCACAGATCACGCAATGGGCAGGCGTGCAGGCACTCAATGGCCCGCAGGATGATGCAAACCGGATGCGCGATATTTTTCATCAACGACGTGAACTCATCGTTGGTCTGCTCAATGAGGTGCCCGGCATCCATTGCCAGAGTCCGGGTGGCGCGTTTTACGCATGGCCTAATGTCACCGAGGCGTGCCAGCTCACGGGTTGTCGCGACTCTGAAGAATTCCGCAAGCGGCTGCTGAACGAAGCCGGTGTTGCGGTGCTCGCTGACATCCATTTCGGGCAGCGTGTCGAAGGCGAGGGACAGCACATTCGCCTCAGCTATGCGGCATCCGATGAAGCCATACGCGAAGGCGTGCGGCGCATGGCCGAGTTTGTAAAAAAACAGATGAAATGATGGTGTGATCTTGGGCCAGCCACACGACTGTCCATCCAGAAAGATGCTCCTGACATGAGTGATGCCATACAGGGACGGCATCCGAACTAATCACTCGCAGGTAAACCGACTTACACATCGCAACCAGACAACACAATCAGTGCTCTGGTGAATGACTTTCTTTCCGCTGCGCTGGCAATGCTGCTGCGCTCGCTGCCATACCTTGCCTGAAAAATCCAGACTGCTGTAGCTATACACAAGCCCGGCTTCATCACTGGCGAGTTCGCGGATCACGCAGCTGCTCAGCAGTCCGACTGCAAGCAGTACTGTGAGAGTGGCTCGCGCTGCGCTGCTCGCGACGCGGGTTCTAGCGCTGCGGATTCTGGGGTTGCGGGTTGGGCGGGGTGGCTGGCACAACAATCAGCGTCTCCGGCGGTGGTGGGGGTGGCTTGACGACTTTCCTGGGCGCGCCGTTGGGGTTGGATCGCGTCGTGATGGAGTCCGGCTTGTCGCGCTGATCATGCGATGAAATTGTCTCGGCGCCACAGGGCAGGGCGCCGAGCGCAGACCACAGCAGTGCTGCTGTGATCAGTTGAGCCAGGGATCGTGTCACGATGGATGATGCTCGAATCAATTGACTTGCACCGACTTAACCCAGGAGAATTTTCGCTCTGTGCGATTGAAATTCCAGCCCTTGTCGCGCATGCAGTCCAGAAAAGCAGAGCTCATGTAGATGGTCTGGTCTTGCTTGTCTTTTGATGATTCGGGCACGAAGAAGTTGGCCTGATTGCAGGCACGCTCATCCTGTTCGAAATCTGCTTTGGTCGCCGGCTTATCGCCGGCACGGGTGATCTGATAGTTCCCGCCACATCCGGCCAGCAGGGTGGACAAAAGCAGGACGGCAGCAAAGGATTGTTTCATGGTGTCTCCCGTATATCAGGTTGGTTTGTCTGAATTTTTTGAAGGACCGTCTGTTGTACTGTCCCCGGCAAGCTGTATTTTGCCATGACCGCCCCGGCCTAGCCTTGCACCGAATAACCGCCATCGACAGGAATGGCAGTGCCCGTGATGAAATCCGAGGCGGTACTCGCGAGGAAGACCGCAATCCCGCCAAAATCATGGGCTTCACCCCAGCGACCCGCTGGCGTACGCGCCAGAACCCGCTCATGCAGGCCAGCGATATCTTTGCGTGCGGTTTGCGTGAGCTCGGTATCGATCCAACCCGGCAGCACGGCATTGACCTGAATATTGTCCGCTGCCCAGGCACACGCCAATGCGCGCGTCATTTGCACGATGCCGCCTTTGGATGCGGCATAAGGCGTGGTGAAGGCAGTACCGAAAATCGACATCATTGAGCCGATATTGATGATCTTGCCTCTTGAAGATCGTTTCATCTCGGGATAAGCGGCCTGAGAGCAGAGGAAGGCACTGCTCAGGTTGGTCTGCAACACCTGCTGCCACTCGGCGAGTGTGTAGTCCTCCGGTCGCTTGCGAATATTGATACCGGCGTTGTTGATCAGGATGTCCAGACGCCCATGCATCTCGACCGCCGAAGCCACCATGGCCTTGCAATCCGCTTCATCCGTGACATCAACAGTCACCGCAGAGGCCTTGCCACCCGAGGCGCGTATGGATGCGAGCGCTGCCGCACTTTTATCTGCGTTGCGCGCTGCAATCACCACGGTGGCGCCCGCTGCCGAGAGTCCCTGTGCCATGCCCAGACCAATACCACCATTGCCACCGGTGACAATGGCGACCTTGCCTTGTAAATCCCACGCCGACATCATTGGTGATGATTCCTGTGGATCGTTATGGTTTTACAGCAGATTTGCGCAGGGATTCTTCAGCCGCAGGTTGGGACTGATAGAGCTTGGCCGTCGATGTGGTGAAAGCACGATCCTCGCTGCTCATGCAGAATTCGAAGGCTTGCTCAAAGATCGCCTCGGCGTTCTCCTGATATCCGGCCGTGCCTTCTGCGGCCAGCTTGTTGCTGACCAAAACGGCGGCACAGCGACACAGCATGCGCGCGCGTCCCTGACCTCGGGCCAGGCACTGCGTGTTGACCGATTGCTGAATCAGCAGCAATTCGCTTGCGCCAGGCGTTTCTGCCTGTACGCTTGATTGCGCTAAGCCGGCGCAGAGCAGGGTGATGATGGAGAGCGTTTTTTTCATGATTTTTCAGGGGTCCTAAGATCTTGCTGCGGATTGTAGCGTGCCAGCTCTTCTCGCAGCGCAGTTTTCAATACCTTGCCATAGTTGTTCTTGGGTAGGGCATCGATGAAGTGATAATGCTTGGGCCGCTTGAAGCGGGCGATGTGGGCCAGACACAGTGCATCAAGTTCGGCGACCGTGACCTGGTCTGCGACCATAAAGGCAACCACCACTTCCCCCCATTCTGCTTCGGGCTTTCCGATAACAGAGACTTCATGCACACCGGGATGACGCAGCAGCACTTCTTCAACTTCGCGCGGATAGATATTCGCGCCGCCTGAAATGATCAGGTCTTTGGAGCGGTCATGCAGCGTCAGAAAACCATCATCATCAAAACACCCGAGATCGCCGGTTCTCAACCAGCCATCCTGCAAAGCGGCAGCGCTGGCTTCAGGATGGTTCCAGTAGCCTGCCATGACGACATCGCCGCGCACCCGGATTTCACCGATCTCGCCCGGGGGCAGTGCCACACCTCGATCATCGGTAGTGACGACCTCGACCATCGACTGCGCAATACCGACTGACGCGATGCGTTCCAGCCAGCGTGGATGCGCGGTATCGGCAAGGTGTTCACGCGAGAGTGCCGTGATCGTCATCGGACATTCACCTTGTCCATAAATCTGCACGAAGCGATTCCCCATTACCGACAGCGCCTTGCGTATGTCTTCGGTGTACATGGGGCCACCACCGTAGATGATGGTTTTGAAGCCCGTTGGGTCTACCGCATGCGTCTCGATATGCTCCACCAATCGCCTCACCATCGTAGGCGCGGCGAACAGTGACAGTTGTCCGATACTTTTCGAGAGCCGACATAGTTCTTCAGGGTCGAAGCCGCGCGATTCCGGTATCACATGCAGCGCTCCACGCAGCAAGTACGGAAAATGATACATACCTGCGCCATGCGAGAAAGGTGCCGCATAGACCATCGCATCACCGGGGGCGACATCATCCACGTCGGTGAAATAACAGGACGTCATCGTCAGCAAATTGCGATGTGTTTGCATGACACCCTTGGGAAATCCGGTCGTACCGGAGGTGTAAAACAGCCAGGCGACATCGTCGGGTGCGCGTGGCGTCAGTGGGGCGGGCGCGGCGTGCTGCAAACGTGCATAGTCCTCCGACCCGGGTGTGAAGACGCGGCGCAGCGCGGGCAGGGTATCGGCAATTGTTTCAATACTGGCTGCAAGATCATCGCTGCAAAACAAACAGGCGGCATCCGCATTCTCGAGTATGTAGGCGGCTTCCTTCGGATGAAGTTTGGCGTTGATGGGTACGGCTACCAGTCCTGCCCACCAGATGCCGTAGAGGATCTCCAGATACGCAACATCATTGCTCATGAAGAGCGCCACCCGGTCACCGGGCGACAGTCCCGGATCGGATTTGAGAGAGGCCGCAATCGAGGCAGCACGACGTCCGAGTTCGCGATAGTCGAGCAGCGGCTCTTCGCCCAGCATGATGGCGGTGCGCTCGGGGAACACCGAGGCTGTTCTCAGGAGAAGCCGAGCGACATTCATGCGGGTTCTTTCATCAGGCCACCACCCAGGTGTTGGTGTTTATCAAATTCACAAGACATCGCGATTCGTGATTTGCTGGTATAAATCGACGAAAAGCGTTCTCCATTTTTTTGTTTTCATGTTCTGCTGCTGGCGACCCGGGGCACTCATCAAGATAATTCACAGAATGACACTACGTGCCACGATACTGCTTTCGCTACTACTCACCAGCCCTTTGTGCCGAGCGGAGTGGCGGCAGCTCACCGAAAGCGACGATGGCGATGTGCACATGGTCTCCTATTACGAACCCGGCAGTCTCATTCGAGCGAAAAAACCCAAGATCTCCATCATGGTGATTTTCTCGAAACCCGCACCCCAGTTCAGCTGGCGCGTATCGAAATTTCTCTGGGAGGCTAACTGCTTTTCAAAACAGATTCGCTTGCTGGCCTCCGTGGATTTCACGCAAATGGGCAGGGAAGCCATTCCCGCCATGGAAGGCCCCTACACCGAGTGGATGCCGCCCGATGATGGTACCGACAAGATCTACGTCTACAACCTGCTCTGCAGGAGCTAGGGAGATGCTAAACAAATCCGCGTTTTATGGCGAGCCTGCGCCGCTATGCGGCGCAGGCTGCGTACAATAACGCACGGATCTGACACGCAGTGGTTTTACAGAGACACCGCCTCGGTGTTCACGCGTATCCAGACTGCCGTATCGTGAAATACTGCACCGCCGTTCGGCCATCCCGGTTCTGCACTGGTCAGTGCATTGATGCCCAGACCCGTATCAAAAGCCCGGTTAGGCCACAAACCCTCGATCACCACCACACCACGCTGCTGGCCTGTTTTTGGTTGTACGTGAACAGTCACCGAGCCACGCTCGTTGCCGACGCTGACACGGTCACCTTCGCTGACCTTGAGTGCCGTGCAATCATCAGGATGCAGCAGGGCAGTCGGCCGCCGCTCGCGTTTCAGTGAGCCCGGCGTTTCAGTGAACGTGGAATTGAGAAAGGTGCGCGCTGGCGCGGTGACTAATCGATAGGGTTTGTCATCGGTGGCATTGTCGATGACATCGAAGTGGTCTGGCAGGGCGGGCATCTCCGCCGCTCTGCCACCGAAGCGCGACCAGTCGGGCTTGAAATGAAATTTTCGATCCGGCGTGTCGAAGCCATCGAGGAAATGCATACGATCGAAAGGCGCTGCCAGATCCTGACCACCGCGCTCATAGTTGGTTTGCGCATCCCACAAGCCGGATTGCCTGAGGCTCTGATCCATGATGTCCCAGGCAGTCATCTCAAATCCGGGATGAGAGGCGCCAAGGCGGCGGGCGAGTTCGCAGATCACAAAGTGGTTCTCGCGTGCTTCGCCGGGTGGCTCGACCAGTTTTTTCGCGACCTGAAACACGGTGTGGCCACTGGCGGAATAAAAATCGTCATGCTCAAGAAAGGTAGTCGCCGGCAGCACGATGTCAGCGAGTGCCGCGGTCTCGGTCATGAACTGTTCATGCACGCAGGTGAATAAATCGTCGCGCAGCAGACCTGCCCGCACGCGGTGCAAATCCGGGCAGACCACCGCCGGATTGGTATTCTGGATCAGCAGCGCTGTCACCGGTGGGCCACCCTGAAGCGCATCCGCATCGCCCATCAGGATGGCACCGAGACGCGATTGATCGAGTACGCGCGTATTGGGATCAAGCTGATCCAGACCTTCGATCAGACCACGATTGAGCGGCAGCAATCCTGCGTGCCCGTACACGGCGCCACCACCGCGGTGCTGCCATGCACCGGTGACCGCAGGCAGGCAAGTGACAGCATGCATATTCGCTGCGCCATTGCGTGAACGAGAGAAGCCGTGATGGCAGCGAATGAAACTGGCACGCGCGCGACCATACTCGCGCGCAAAGCTGATGATAGTGTCTTCAGACAGACCGGTAATGGCCGATGCCCAGGCGGGCGGGCGTGTGCTGACGTGTGCGGCGAGCTCATCAGGGCAATCGGTATAGCGGCGCAAATAATCCCAGTCCGCAAAACCCTCGGCAAACAACACGTGCATGATCGCGCAGGCCAGCGCACCATCAGTGCCCGGACGCACGGCCAGATGCAGATCGGCTTTTTCAGCGGTACCGGTACGGTAAGGATCCACCACCACCAGACGTGCGCCGCGTTTTTTTGCCGCCATCGCATGCTGAATCACATTCACTTGCGTATTGACCGGATTGCCACCCCAGATCACGATCAGATCCGCATGCTCGGCGGCCTCCAGCAAATCCACACCGCGCTTGCTGCCAATACCTGCCATCCAGCCTGTGTCAGACAGCGCAACGCAAATGGTCGCGTGCCAGCGCGAGTACTTCATCGTATGACGCAGTCGCTGTATGCCATCGCGCTGCACCAGACCCATGGTGCCGGCATAAAAATAAGGCCAGACCGTTTCGCTGCCGTGCTGCGCGGCTTTCTGCAGCAGTTGATCCGCGGTGCGATCCAGTGCCTCTTCCCAGGTGATCCGTTTCCATTGCTGACTGCCCTTGGGGCCAGTGCGCATTAGCGGATGTTGCAATCGTTCGGGATGATGCTGGCGCTCCGCATAGCGGGCGACTTTTTCGCAAATCACCCCAGCGGTATACGCATTGCGCTGAGAGCCGCGCACTTTGCCGATGCGGCCATTATCCAGAACCTCGACCTCCAGCGCGCAGGTGCTGGTGCAGTCGTGGGGGCAGACCGAAGGCAGGGTAGTCGGAGGTGACATGGCGTGGACCTTTGAGAACGTGTAAAGCAACCGGATCATGACGCAGCCAGCACAGCGTCATGGTTTGGGTAGTTTATCCGTTCCCTGAGCGTGACCCTCAAGATCGTTGAGTTGGTCCTTGGCTTTTTGCTGGGCCACTTGCATCGCTGCCAGTCGCTCCTCCATACCGATCCGGAAGGTCTCGAGCCGTATCGTGGTGTTGGGATCGGCGTGTTCAGGTGTTGCCGAGCCGTCAGAAGACCGATCGCTGGAAGCACTGAGCTCTTCGGAGGCTGACAAACTCACTGTGTGAGGTTCTGTCCTGCCCGCGACAGCAGCGGCTGTCGCATCATTAAAATGATTTTTTTCAATCGGCCCTTGGCTGGCCTGTGACTGTAATTGTTTTTTCAGTCGATAATTTTCCGCAGAGACGTCATGGTCGCCATCCGAGCGGAATACGTCAAAGATCTCTTCTTTTTTCGATAGTTTGGGTTTGTCATTCATGGCCAAACGTCAATCCCCCTGTGTTAGCAGCGGTTCGTATTGCCGGACTCACCACAGAAAGTACCAGTGGCGCTACTTCTCAATGCCCTTGGTCACAATCTCACCCGTGACACTTTGTAACCTGGCGACGATCGTTTCAATATCTTCATCGGTAAAGCCATTGTCCTGCAGGGAGTCGACGAATAAATCAATCATTAGATTATGAGAGGCTTTGGTGACGCCGGCAGTCATATGCTGGTCATGCAGTTGCTTCATGCTGACGTGAGTCCTAGGTTTGCCTAGTGCGAAGGTCACATATTCGATGTGGTGGGAGATGATCTTTTCCGTGGGCATATCGGCAAAATAGCGCCGTATGTGAGGCCGGCGCATCAGCCGCTCATGAAAATCCCGCACGAGTTCTGTCACGGTCGGTACGCCGCCGTATTTGTCGAACAAAGTTTCAGCCATCGGTGAATCCAGACCAGAGAAGCAAAGCGTTACCTTTCATGGGATGAGATTGCGTGCGGCATGTGCTGATGCCGTTGCGCCTGCCGTATCAGAACGGATTGGATAAAAATCAATAAATTGATAACGCATTCTACCGGGTTTCAGCACCCCTTGGTCCGGTGTGTGATTCAACGGCGATGCCATCGGCGCAATGCCGGACTGGAAAGTACTCGCGAATCGTTTTAGTATTCGCGTGCCCGACGGTTTTCACGGTTCAGCCTTATCGGCGCGCAGCAAAGTAGTAACAAATTAGCAAAATTAAAATAAATTGTCTGTTCGTCCGAGCCGAACAAGTCTGAAAGAACATCCCATGCAAGACACCGCTGCAAGTCACTATGCTCATGCGCTGACCGGCTGGCGCCTGAAGTGGTACACCGTCATCTTTGAAGCCGATACGGCAGCAGGTCGTCGTTTTGATCTGTTTCTGGTCTGGGCCATCGTGATCAGCCTGCTGGTTATTATGGTCGATAGCGTGCAAAGCATTCGCGCCGAGTACCAGTCATTGCTGACTACTGCTGAGTGGTGTTTCACCATCATCTTCACGCTTGAATATCTTGCGCGTCTGGCCTGCAGTCCTAACCCTGTGCGTTATGCAAAAAGCTTCCTCGGGGTGATTGATTTTGTATCGATACTGCCCAGCTTCATTGCGCTTGTCGTGCCGGAAGCCTATGTGCTGCTGGATGTACGCATACTGCGTCTGCTGAGAATCTTCCGCATCCTGAAAATGTCAGGCTACGTGGATGAATACCAGTGGCTCATGCTGGCCGTGGCCGACAGCCGCCGCAAGATCGGCGTGTTCCTGTCCATCATTATGACCCTGGTGGTTATTCTGGGCACGATGCTGTATGTGGTGGAGGGCGGAGAAAATGGATTCACCAGTGTCCCAACCTCGATCTACTGGGCCATCTCCACAGTGACTACGGTGGGTTTTGGTGACATCACGCCCAAGACCGACTTGGGTCGTTTTCTGGCTTCCGTGATGATGATGTTCGGCTGGGGAATTCTCGCGGTACCGACTGGTATCGTTTCCGCCGAAATGATCGCGCAGCATGCCGTTCGAAAGACACTGACCGAGTCCACCACGCGTACCTGCCATGCCTGCATGACCGAGGGTCACGGCGCAGAGGCAAAACACTGCATTCATTGCGGTGCAGCTCTCACCGAGTACTTTGGCGAGTCGCCCGAGCTGACGCCCCGCATTGCGTTCGCTGCGGCGATGATCTACATGATTAATGCGGATGGACGAATAGAGCCGGAAGAGATACGTCGGCTGGTGATTGCGGTACACGATGATCGCGTTTTGCTGGAAGTGGCAACCCGCTACACCAAATTCAATACGGTCGATCAATTCATGAAGGACAGCGCGACCTTGCTGGACCACGATCAGCAGCTCTCGATTCTGGTGAACTTGTATGACGCGATTCTGGCCAATGGCGAGGCCTTGCCTCAGGAGCTGGAATTGTTCGAGCAGTTCATGGAACGCTTCGGTTTCAATGAGGCCGAATTCGAACCGTATTTTCAGTCCATCGCGGTGAAAAACAACAAGGCGCTGTTCGGGAAGGGCTGATTCCCTCCCGATAGGTGCTTACGTTCAGCGCAGATCGTTGGACTTGATCATTGTCTTCAGTTCGGCAATTTCTTGACGCAGCGCCCGGATATTTGCCGCGACATCCTCTTCCTTGTGCTCGTTGCCCTTGTTTTCTTCGTGGTGTTTGATCGAGTTGATCGAATCCACAATCACTGCGACGAACAGGTTCACGACAATGAACGTCGAGATGAAAATAAAGATCAGAAAAAATATCCACGCCGACGGATAGATCGCCATGATGGGGCGCGCGATTTCTTCCGACCAGCCCTCTAGTGTCATGACCTGAAACAAGGTGTAGAAGCTCATTCCCAGCGTGCCAAAGCGCTCGGGGAATTCTGCACTGTACATATTGGTGGCGATCACGCCAGAGACATAAAACACAATCAGTACCAGTCCGAAAACCGAGCCCAGGCCGGGCAGGGAACCCAGCAAGGCGCTCACTACGCGGCGCATGCTTTCTATTTTGTTAATCAGTCTCAAAATCCGCAGTACGCGTAGTGCCCGCAGCACGGACAAACTTCCGGTGGCCGGCACCAGCGCAATTGCAACCACCAGAAAATCGAAAATACACCACGGATCTTTGAAAAAATGCCAGCCGCGCGCGGCGATCAGCAAGACGATCTCCGCAATGAAAACCCAAAGGATGGCGTGATCCAGGAGGATCAGTTCGTGCCCGATCGAGGCCATGATTTCCGGGTTGGTTTCTATACCCAGGATACCGGCGTTCACGATGATCAGCGTGATCAGCAAGTGCTGAATGAAGGGTCGAGACATGAAGCGTTCGATATCGCCGCGCCAGCCCGGCGTGTTCAGTAACTCGGTATGTACATCCTGATGCATGAATCTCTGCCCTTGTTGTAGTAGTTTGTTAATGTTTTTGCCAGTCGTCGCGGACTACGCAAACTGCTCAGCCCGATATTTTCTCACAAGGCACTGATGGTCTTTGGTACTTGGTGTGGAGGGCAGATAAGGGGGGAGGATGGACGCTTGTTCACGGCAACGCTGATTCCCAGGTCGCTGCGTTTATTCAGCCAGCGCTTCGCCAGGGTCAGAACAGCGCCATCTGGTTTTCTTCGAGAAGGTAGTCAACGACAAACTGCAAAAGCAAGTCATGGTGCTCGCCATAGTGCCAGTGAGGACGCATGTTTTTTTTCATGTACCAGCTATCTTCACTTTCGAGATGGCATCCTATCAAACCGACCGATCCCTGCACGATCGCCATGGGATCACCATTGGCATAAGTGGCAATTTTTTCGAACTCGCCGCCAACGAAAGTCGGACCATCATAAAAATACATGCGCTGCTCTTCACCGCGCCAGACAATAGGCAAGGTGGTTGCGTAGGAAGATTTGATATCCGATTTGGGACGTTTGATGTATTGAACTACCCGCGTATCCTTGAGCAGACCAAAATAATAGGAATCGGCCCAATAAGCACCCATGCAAATGCCGAGATATCTTCCACCTCGGTGGAGAAAGGTCTTGATCTCATCAATGTTGTTTTTCAACAGAGAGACAAATGCGCTGTCGTCACCCACGCCACCCGGAAAAACCACCATATCAACCGTATCAAAAAATCCGTCCGGGACTTTGTGTCGAGTGAACACCCGAATGTTGTAATTGGGTGCAAGGGCGCTGATAACGCCATTGACGGATTCAATCGAGCACGTGGGATGATGCAGAAATATTGCGATGGTTTTCTTCACTGGAAGCAGTCCCTGATACCGGCATTCGTAAGGCAAGCGTTTGAAATTATAATTTTGATATCTTCCGAATGATGTGAACGCTCCCACCTTGAACCCATGATTGGGCGGGCCTTAAATTCTAACGTCACTCCGCTATCCTGATCAAAGTATCCTGACATTCTATATTTTTGCCCCAGAAGCATGACCAACAGAGATTTTTATCCATTTGAGTCCCGGGAAGCGAGCAGTTTGCTGCTGATACCCCTGCGGGTCCGCTACAAGCTGGATTGTGCCGGCATACGCTTGCGTTTGTCGCAGTGGCAGGCGCTGAGCCACGACGAGAAAACGCAGCTGCTGCAGCTGCCGGTCGTCACACCCCAGGAGCGGGGCGCTTACAGGGATGCCTTATTCCGCATGGTAGATCGTCTGGGCGGTGCTGCACTGGCCGAGGAACCCATGACGGGCGAAGAAGGCTGGCGTATCACGCAGGTGTGGCCTGAGGTGGTGGTCAGGCAGTGTGAGGCTCAGGATCTGCCGTTACCGCCGCTCTCGAAGTGGCAGAGCCTCATCGAGGCTGATCGCCATGCGCTGTTCGTGCTGGCACGGTCGAGTCACAGTCAGACAGAGTTTGTTGCGGCGATGGTGATGTTCTGTGGGTGCTGAGAAAAAAGCTGCGTCTTTGGTGTTACATCAGATGACTGTCACAAGCACCGGCAGGACAGGACTCAGGCCAGCAGTTGCCTGTGAGTCGTCAGCGCTTCGCGCACGATAGGGCTCATGCTGCCGGCATCATCCGTATCCAGACTCGCCACGATCACACGACGCATGCGCGGATCCCAGAAGCGCTTGAGATGCGTGGCGATATCCTTTTCTGCCGCCTCGCGATTTGGCATGCTCTCAAAGAACTGACCAATCTGGTTGGCCATTTTGATTAACTGTTGACTGTCCATAATTTAGTTCTCCAACCGTTCCGGGTGGGTGTAGATCACATACGAATGGTCGCGCATGAAGCCAATCAGCGTCACGCCTGCGCTGTCGGCCAGACTGACCGCAAAACTGGTCGGTGCCGAGATGGCTGCGATCAGACCGATATTCATGATGGCTGCTTTCTGCACCATTTCATAACTTGCGCGGCTGGTGATCAGCAGCGCGCCAGTACTTAAATCCGTTGGTCGTGAAACGAGCGCGCCGATCAGCTTGTCCAACGCATTGTGTCGGCCCACGTCTTCGCGCACCAGTACAACCTGTCCGTCCGCCTGCATCCATGCAGCCGCATGCGTAGCACCACTTTGCTGTTGCAGTGGTTGCAGCGCCTGCATGGCGCGCATGCCTGCCATCAGCTGATGATCCGCAAAATGCCGGCGATGCGTCACCGGCGCGACCACACGACGTACCTGATCCAATGCCTCCGTGCCACACAAACCACAGCCCGTTCGACCCGTCATGTTGCGGCGACGTTCTTTGAGCGCGACGAAACGTTCCGAGGCAATCTGCAAATGCACCAGCAAGCCATCCTCGCGCGTCTCGACCTCAGCCTCATACAGCTCCGAGGGCTGCGCGATGATGCCTTCGGTCAGTGAAAACCCCAGCGCAAAATCTTCTAGATCATTCGGCGAGGCCAGCATCACGACATGCGAGATGCCGTTGTACTCCAGCGCGACGGGAACTTCCACTGCCAGCACATCGGCCGAGACTGAGCGTTCGCCATCCCGGCAGCGCAGCACCGACACCTCGGCCAGCGTTTCTGCGCCGCGTGTCAGTGCGTGACTGTCAGGGATGTGGCCCATGCTCAATCGACCTTCGCCAGTTCCAGTTGTTGCTTGTTGAAGCGCTCGTATTCACGCTGCCATTCCGACGGCTGTGTCACCGGCATGACCTGCACCGCAGTCACCTTGTACTCGGGGCAGTTCGTTGCCCAGTCGGAGTTATCGGTGGTGATCACATTCGCGCCGGATTCCGGGAAGTGGAAGGTGGTGTAGACCACACCCGGCTGGACGTTCTCCGAGACCGTCGCACGCAGTACTGTCTGGCCGGAGCGTGATTCAATACCCACCCAGTCATCCTGGCGTATGCCGCGTTCTTCTGCGTCATGTGGATGAATCTCGAGTCGGTCTTCGCTATGCCAGCGTACGTTCTCGGTACGACGTGTTTGTGCGCCCACGTTGTACTGCGACAGAATACGGCCCGTGGTCAGGATCAGCGGGAAGCGCTTGGTGACTTTCTCATCGGTCGGCACGTACTGCGTAATGATGAAACGACCCTTGCCACGAACGAATTCATCAATGTGCATGATCGGTGTACCTTCGGGTGCATTTTCATTGCACGGCCACTGCACGCTGCCGAGCTTGTCGATCTTTTTGAACGACACGCCATGGAAGGTCGGCGTGAGCGCAGCAATCTCATCCATGATCTCGGACGGATGCTTGTACTGCATCGGATAGCCGAGCGCATTGGCCAACAGCTGCGTGACTTCCCAGTCCGAATAACCCGCCTTCGCCGGCATGACTTTGCGTACGCGCGAGATGCGACGCTCGGCATTGGTGAAGGTGCCGTCTTTCTCCAGGAAGGAAGAACCCGGCAGGAAGACATGCGCATATTTCGCGGTCTCATTCAGGAACAGGTCCTGCACGACGATGCATTCCATCGCCGACAGAGCGGCTGCCACGTGCTGCGTGTCGGGGTCTGACTGCACAATGTCTTCGCCCTGGCAATACAAGCCCATGAAGCTGCCATCGAGTGCGGCATCAAACATGTTCGGAATGCGCAGGCCTGGTTCAGGATTGAGCGTGACATTCCAGCGCGCTTCGAACTCGGCACGCGCCACACTGTCAGAAATGTGGCGATAGCCCGGCAACTCATGCGGGAAAGAACCCATGTCGCAGGAACCCTGCACATTGTTCTGACCGCGCAGCGGATTGACGCCCACACCTTCACGACCGACATTACCGGTGGCCATCGCCAGATTCGCGATACCCATCACCATCGTTGAGCCTTGTGCGTGTTCGGTAACACCCAGACCGTAATAGATCGCCGCATTGCCGCCGCTGGCGTACATACGTGCTGCAGCACGCAGGGTATCGGCCGGAATGCCTGTTACGGCTTCCATCGACTCAGGTGAATTTTCTGCACTTGCAGCGAAAGTGCGCCATTCGTTAAACGACTGCATATCGCAGCGTTCGTTGACGAAGTCTTCCTTGACCAGACCTTCGGTGACGATCACATGCGCCATCGCAGAGATGACTGCAACGTTGGTACCCGGTTTGAGCTTGAGATGGTGGTCAGCCTCGTAGTGCGCGCCCTTGACCATCTCGGTGGTGCGCGGATCAACCACGATCAGCTTGGCACCCTGACGCAGACGACGCTTCATCTGCGATGCAAACACCGGATGGGCGGCAACCGGATTGGCGCCAACGACCATGATCACATCCGCGTGCATCACCGAATCAAAGGTCTGCGTACCGGCCGATTCGCCCAGCGTTTGCTTCAAGCCATAGCCGGTCGGCGAATGGCAGACGCGTGCGCAGGTGTCCACATTGTTGTTACCGAAAGCAGCACGCACCAGCTTTTGCACCAGATAGGTTTCTTCGTTCGTGCAGCGCGAGGAGGTGATGCCGCCAATCGAATCCTTGCCATGCTTGGCCTGAATGCGGCGGAACTCGCTGGCGGCATAGCCGATCGCTTCTTCCCACGAGACTTCCTGCCAGGGATCGGTGATCTTCTTGCGGATCATGGGCTTGAGCATGCGATCCTTGTGCGTCGCATAGCCCCACGCAAAACGCCCCTTCACGCAGGAGTGGCCGTGATTGGCTTTGCCGTCCTTGTGCGGCACCATGCGAACGACTTCATTGCCCTTCATTTCGGCTTTGAACGAGCAGCCCACGCCGCAGTAGGCGCAGGTGGTGATCGCACTGTGCTCGGCCTGACCCATCATGATCACGGTTTTTTCAGTCAGCGTTGCAGTCGGGCAGGCTTGCACGCACGCGCCGCAGGAGACGCATTCCGATTCCATGAAGCTGTCGTTCTGACCGGCCGCTACGCGTGAATCAAAGCCGCGACCGTCGATCGTCAGTGCAAAGGTACCTTGCGTTTCTTCGCAGGCCCGCACGCAACGGTTGCAAACGATGCACTTCGATGCGTCATAGGTGAAGTAGGGATTCGATTCATCCTTCTTCAGTTCAAGGTGGTTTTTGCCTTTGTAGCCATAACGCACTTCGCGCAGACCAACGATGCCCGCCACGTCCTGCAATTCGCAATTGCCGTTGGTGGGGCAGGTGAGGCAGTCGAGCGGATGGTCGGAGATATACAACTCCATCATGCCGCGACGAATGTCGGCCAGCTTCGAGGTCTGGGTTCTGACCTTCATGCCGTTTTCGACCGGTGTCGTGCAGGAAGCGGGGTAGCCTTTGCGACCCTCGATTTCAACCAGACAGACGCGGCAGGAACCGAAGGCTTCGAGCGAATCGGTCGCGCACAGCTTGGGCACATTCACGCCCGCGATGGTGCTTGCGCGCATCACTGACGTACCCGCAGGTACGGTGACATTGACGCCATCGATTTCCAGCGTGATTTGCGTCTCTGATTCGCGTTCCGGCGTACCAAAGTCGGTGTCATTGAGCTTGTTCATGCGGCCTCCTTCTGCGGTTTGGCAGTGGTCTTGTTGAGTCCAAAATCTTCAGGGAAATGATTCAGTGCGGAGAGAACAGGGAAGGGTGTCATGCCGCCCATCGCGCACAGGGAGCCATTGAGCATCACATCGCACAGGTCGCGCACCAGATGAATCTGCTGTTCACGATCTTCACCAGCGATCACTTTGTCCAGCGCTTCCTTGCCGCGTGTGGAGCCAATGCGGCAGGGTGTGCATTTGCCGCAGGATTCCACTGCGCAGAATTCCATTGCATAGCGTGCCTGCTTGGCCATGTTGACAGTCTCGTCAAAGACGACGATGCCACCATGACCCAGCGTGCCACCCAGCGCGAGGAAAGCTTCGTAATCAAGCGGTGTGTCGAATTGCGACTCCGGCAGATAAGCACCCAGTGGACCGCCTACCTGTACCGTGCGTATGGGTTTGCCCGAACGTGTGCCGCCACCGAAGTCGTACAGCATTTCCCGCAGCGTGACACCGAAGGCTTTCTCCACCAGGCCGCCGTGCTTGACGTTGCCCGCGATCTGAATCGGCAGCGTGCCGCGCGAGCGACCCATCCCGTAGTCGCGATAGAACTCGGCACCTCGCGCCAAAATAATGGGCACGGAGGCCAGCGAGATCACGTTGTTGATCACGGTGGGTTTGCCAAACAGACCGGAGATCGCAGGCAGCGGTGGCTTGGCGCGCACGATGCCGCGTTTGCCTTCAAGGCTTTCGAGCAGGGCGGTTTCTTCGCCGCATACATACGAACCCGCGCCCATGCGTACTTCAAGATCAAAAGCTTTGCCGGAGCCGAGAATATTCGCGCCGAGGTATTGCGCGTTGCGTGCAACGGTAATCGCTTCGTTCAGCGCAACGATTGCATGCGGATACTCGGAGCGCACATAGATGTACCCCTTGTTCGCACCGACCGCGAGACCGGCAATCGTCATGCCCTCGATCAGCATGAAAGGATCATCTTCCATCACCATGCGGTCAGAAAAGGTACCCGAATCGCCTTCGTCAGCGTTGCAGACAATGTACTTCTGACCCGGCGCGCATTTGCGTACGGTTTCCCACTTGATCCCGGTTGGAAAGGCAGCGCCGCCGCGACCGCGCAGGCCGGAGTCGGTGACTGTTTTGACGATTTGTTCTTCGCTGAGTTTCAGCGCATTCTTCAGACCGACAAAACCTTCGTGCGCAAGATAGTCATCCAGCGACACCGGGTCGGTAATGCCTACGCGTGCAAAGGTCAGGCGTTCCTGATTTTTAAGATAGGGAATCTCTTCCGTCTTGCCTAGCGCCAGCGCATGCGCTTTGCCTTCAGTGAAGCCGGCATCAAAGAGTGATGCAACATCTTCTTCATTGACCGGGCCATAAGCGAGTCGACCTTCAGCGGTCTCTACCTCGACCATGGGCTCGAGCCAGAACATGCCGCGTGAGCCGTTGCGCACGAGTTGAATGGCGACGCCGCGCGCTTTCGCTTCGGCGACGATGGCGTTGGCGACCTCATTGGCACCGAGTGCGATCGCCGTGGAATCGCGCGGCACAAAAATTTTCACGCTCATGCTGCACTCCCTGCGCGCTGCATCAGTTTATCGAAGCGCTCCGGCGTCACGCGGGCGTGTACATCGTCACCCACCATGATGGACGGGCCACAAGCGCAATGTCCGAGGCAATACACCGGCTCCAGCGTGACCGAGCCGTCTTTGCTCGTTTCGTGGAAATCGCAACCCAATGATCTGACCACGTGCTCGGCCAATTGATCCGCACCCACCGACTGACAGGCTTCCGCGCGACAGACCTGCACGACAACTTTGCCCGCGGGCTTCTGGCGGAAGTGGTGGTAGTAGCTGATTACGCCATGGACTTCGGCGCGGGTGAGGTTCAGACGATCGGCGATCAGGGGCACGGCGTCGGTGGGAATGTAGCCACAGCGCGCCTGCATCTCATGCAGCACAGGCAGCAGGGCGCCATCAATCGTGCCGACAGCATCGAACGCCGCATGGACGTGGTCGGAAATCTGCGTATCAGCCATAGGGCTCTCCGGTTACAAATATGTCCGATATGACATATTTGTCAGGGGTAATTAATTCCGCATTCCTCTGCGGCTAGGCGGATGTTGCAGAGTGTGGCGTATCTTTGTCAATATGTCTGATAAAGCATATGGATGATGGGCCTTCCACGGGACCCTTTCCGCGGTATGGTCTTGAGAAATTGCTTGCTTAAAGAACCACGGTGCGCAGGCCTAGCGCTTACATCCGCACGGCAGCGGGCTGGATCCCATGCGGCGGGATTGATGAAAACTGTCGGGAACCTCTTGCGGCGACACACCTCTGATCCAAAGCGGGTTGAGCAACACGCCTGATGGGTAAAAATTTTTTCCGGCTGTTTTGATTGGGGTAAACCTTCTGATTGCTGAGGCTAGTCAATCAAATCCAACGTGAGATCGACAATCAGGAGATAGCTTTGACGATAGGAATCATGCGAATCGTTCACGAGTTTGAGGGTAATCAGGTTTATTTGCTGGTCGCTCGTTGATTTACGTGTCATAGTGAGCTTATGGCTATTGATTCAGAAAAAGTTATTCACGCCAAAATTGCGCAACTTGAAGCTGACATTGCTTCCTTGCGTGACGGCTATATGATAGTCAACAAGCGATACGCTCAGACGCTTGACTCCATGAAGCTGTTAACGCAAAGCGCCTTGGAAGCCGCACTTCGTGCGGCTAACGCCGCGGAAAAAGCTGCACAGGCATCCAAAAATGCTGCTGCTGCTGCAATGGCCTCGGCAAGTGCCAAGATCATTGATGCCACGCATGCGGCCACCGAAGCAGCCAGCCTGGCCGCAGTGGCGGCAGCTGAGGCCGCCGCAGCCGCATCGGCAGCCGCTGCGGCCGCTGCGTCGGCTGCCGCGATTCAGGCAGAAGAATCATCCAGTCAGGCTTCGGCAGAAGCAGCGCGCGCAACGATGCGCGCGACCGAGGCTGCGGCTGAAGCAGCGCAAATGGCGCATATGGCCTCCGAGGCTGCAAAATCCTTCAAATAGCAGAGCGTGCTTGCTCGTTCCTGACACAGACTTGTGTGTCTCCCGGCATCCTGCCTGACTAGCGACCCTGCACGCTGTTCTCTGTCAATCCAACGAAAGTCAGTTATGACTATCCCTGCAATAGATAAAGCGCTGGACTTCGAGTATTGCGGCGACATTCAAGCCTCATTTGACCAGAAAATGGCGGGTCTGGAAGTTCAGATCAATGCGCTTTATGAGCTCATGCCCTTTGGCGCCTATTCGATTGCGAGTGACGGCACCTGTGTGAGCATCAATAATCAGGCGCTGCTATGGATAGGGTGTTCCAGAGAATCTATTTTGGGGAACAAGCGACCTGCTGAAAAAGCAGCGGCTGCAAATTGGCGCAAACTGATGCACCATGCGAATCAGTTGCGGCGGGGTGGTCTTGAAGAAATCGAGCTCGATTTGATAGATGCAAATGATCAGGTACGTCCTATTGGTTTGCATGCAAAACATCTTGAAGTGCCCGGAATTTCAACTGAGACGGGTGAGATCGATCGATTTGTTTTTTTTGATTTGACCGAGGTAAAGCGTGCCAAGGAGCTGCAGCGAATCTCTGCTATAGCGTTTAAATCGCAGATGGGCATTTGTATTGCGGACAATCATGGTCTCGTGCTGGAAACAAACAAAGCTTTTGGGCGAATCACGGGCTATTCCAGTGAAGAACTAAGGGGTAAGTCAGCTGCGCCTATGCTATCTCTGGAGGAGAACGGTCCGCTTGCAGCTGTCATATGGAGTGCACTGACATCCAAGGGGCTGTGGGAGGGAGAAATCCGAGAGCGAAGAAAAAATGGGCAGATTTTTACCGGCTGGCTCAGTATTTCCTCTATATCTGACAAGGACGATGGCGCCTCCCATTTTGTTATCTGTTTGTATGACATAACGGCGAACAAAGCCACTCAGGATGAAATCAGTCAACTGGCTTATTTTGATTCGCTGACGCAGCTGCCCAATCGCCGCAAACTTAACCGGCGTTTATCGGAAATCCTGAGCGATTCACCCAGTGATGATCTGCATGGTGCTTTGCTCTTCATCGATCTAGATAACTTCAAATCCATCAACGATACCCGCGGCCATGCCTCGGGTGATTTGTTGTTGATTGAAGTGGGCCGTCGTTTGCGTAATGCGGTTCGAGGCAGCGATATCGTCGCGCGGGTGGGCGGTGATGAATTTGTTGTCTTGCTCAGCGCGCTGGTCGCTGATCCTGTCGAGGCAACGCATCAGGCGACAGTGGTTGGTAAAGAAATCCTTGCTCGCCTCGCCAAGCCTTACAAGCTGGATGGTTTCATCTTCAATTGCAGCGCGAGCATTGGCATCAGCCTGTTCAGTCACGCCGATCTGGAAGCTGATGTGCTTCAGCAGGCGGACATGGCGATGTATCAGGCCAAGAGAACTGGCAGAAACTCTTTGTGTATTTTCGATCCGGCGATGAAAGAGGCGGTGTCAGCCTACAGCAATCTCGAGCAGGAGCTTGCTCAGGCCACGCAGCGCAATGAGCTGGAATTATTTTTTCAACCGCAATGCGATTTCGATGGCCGCATTGTCTCTGCCGAGGTCTTGTTGCGCTGGCGGCATCCAACGCGTGGCCTCATCGGTCCCAAGGACTTTATTACCCTCGCCGAGGAATCGGGTCTGATTTTACCGATAGGACTGTGGGTACTCAGGGAGGCGTGCAAGCACATCAAGGCATGGGATGCTGACGCCAGCATGAAAAATATTCAGATCGCCATCAATGTCAGTGCCGGCCAATTCAAACAACCGGGTTTTGTTGATGAGGTCATTCACGTCATTGTTGAAAGCGGTATCAATCCAGCGCGGATCAAGTTCGAGCTCACCGAGAGCATGATGCACAGCATCGACGAGACACGCGTCAAAATGGAAAAAATCAGGGAGCTGGGCGTACGCTTTTCTCTGGATGATTTTGGTACTGGTTATTCATCGCTCTCCAGTTTGATTCAGTTGCCGCTAGAGCAGCTCAAGATTGATCAGTCCTTCGTCTCCAATATGCTGTCGAGGCCGGGTGATCAGATCGTGGTGAAAACCATTATCGGCATGGCGCATAGTCTGGGGCTTGAGGTCATTGCCGAAGGTCTGGAGACAGAATCTCAAAAAGATTTCCTGCATCTTCATGGCTGCTCTTTGTATCAGGGGTATTTGTTCAGTCCTGCCTTGCCGGCAGATGAGTTTTTCGCATTTGTTCAAATGCGAGACCATTAAAATCCGGGCAATCCTCGCGCTGCCCCGGATAGTGCATTGGGTAGCGCGCCTGAAATCGGGGGCTTTTCCAAAGACGGCTACAATCAGTTTGCCTTTGGCATAAGCGGCGCTGTACCTTTGCCGGGCGATCCGACCCCGCAATCGCGTCCAGCACTGCGGTCGGGCTATCCGTCTGTATCGGGTTGATGTGTGGGATAACAAGAATGAAAAATATCATCAATAGTCTGCTCCTGGTATCGCTGTGCGCCGTACAAAGCTCGGCCATTACCGAAAACGTGCCCGCATCGCGTGAAGCAGTTGTGGTTCATGCCGCGTATCTGCAGCCTGTGCCGGGATTGGAAGCCGAGCAAAAAAAGCGCTTCCGCGAAGGCGAGAAAGTCTTTAACACCTTCTGGCTGGCCGTGCCCAATGATGTGATTTCTCAGTGGTGGGATTTGTCTCGTCCCGGACCCGGTGGCGGTGAGTGGGGACTGGGGCCGAGCTTTCTTGCGACCTCGTGTGTCTCCTGTCATGTACAGGCCGGGCGAGGCAAGGCACTGGATGGTGATGGTGGTCCGGTGTTCATGCAATCGCTGAGGATATCGATTCCGGGCGAGGGGCCGCATGGCTCTCCCAATCCGGATCCGCACTATGGTTTGCAGATACAGTCCTTTGATACCGTGCAGCGCAAGGACAAGTCGGCAAGAGCTGGTGAGGGCGAAGTGCATGTGCGATGGGAAAAGCAAAGCTTTCGATTCGCTGATGGATCGACCGTCGAGCTGCGCAAACCTGTGGTCGAGATAAAGCACCTCAATTTCGGTCCGCTCGCTCAAGACCTGATGATGTCGCTGCGGAATTCTCAGCCCATTTTCGGCTTGGGCTATCTGGAGGCAGTGAGCGAGAGCGATATTCTGGCGCTAGCCGAAGTGCAAAAATCACAGGGTCTGAATGGCCGGCCGAACTACGTGCGCGACGATATTAACGACAAAATGTCGATAGGGCGTTTCGGCTGGAAAGCCAATCAGCCGAGCATCAAACAGCAGATCGCGAATGCATTTCTTGCAGACATAGGCATTACCTCACCGCTCTATCCCGAGCAGAACTGCCCGCCGGTACAAAAGGAATGTCTGACTGAAAAATTCAGCGGCAAGGCTGAACTGCGTCATGAACTCTGGGAGCCGATTACGTTCTGGACCTTGTCGCTGGATGCGCCGGCGCCGCGCGACCGCGACAAACCTGCCGTCAAGCGCGGTGAGAAGCTCTTCGGTACCGCGAAATGTTCGCAATGTCATGTGCCTGAACTCAGGACCGGCAAGTTCGATGCCATCCCCGCGCTTGCAGACCGCACCATTCGCCCCTACACCGATTTGCTCTTGCATGACATGGGGCCGGGTCTTGCTGATGGTCGACCTGATTTCCGCGCCACGGGTGCTGACTGGCGCACACCACCTTTATGGGGCATAGGCTTGTCAAAGCAAGTCAACGGCAGCACCAGTTTCCTGCATGATGGTCGCGCACGCAATGTACTTGAAGCGATCGTGTGGCACGGTGGCGAGGCAAGCGCATCACGCGATATCTTTGCAAAATTCTCCAAGCGCGAGCGTGAGGATTTGCTTGCGTTTGTGCAGTCGCTATAAATCAGCCGACCTGCAAGCGTGTTTTCAAATCTTATTGCTGGCCTGATGCTATTTGTGCTCGGGTCAATGGCACCGTCTCTGGCCGAAGCCGAGACGCTGCGAGTAGAGGATGCGATGAAGGAGCGCGTGCGCGCCTGCACTGCTTGTCATGGCAAAGAAGGTGTCGCCACCAATCAAGGCTATTTCCCGCGCATTGCCGGCAAGCCTGCTGCTTATCTCTACAATCAATTGCGTCATTTCCGCGAAGGACGCCGGCAGAATCCAGCGATGCGTCATCTGCTGGCGCATATGTCGGATGCGTATCTGATGGATATGGCGCAGTACTTCAGCGCACTTGAATTGCCTTATCCACCGCCGGAGCCGACAACGGTCACACCACGCTTGCTGGCACGCGGTGAGCAACTGGTACGGCAAGGTGACAAGCAGCGCGACATTCCCGCCTGCACCGCCTGTCATGGCGCAGCAATGACAGGGCGGCTGCCTGCAACGCCAGGTTTGCTGGGTCTGCCCAGAGATTATGTGGTTGCGCAGATCGGAGCCTGGCGTACGGGTTCACGTCATGCCGATGCACCTGATTGCATGGCGCATGTCGCCCGGCGCTTATCTCAGGATGACATTCATGCGGTGAGTCAGTGGCTTGCTGCGCAACCTGTCCCCAGTATTGGACATCCGGCTGCGCCCGGCAGGCAGACCACGGGTATCGCGTGCAAAGGCGATACACATTAATGGGTCGCCGTGATGACACCGACGTTGACGGCGATAGGCGACGCGTGATGCGTCGTCAGTATTTGAGCTCGTCTCTTTGGCGCATCGCAGCCTTGTTGTGTGTGCTGCTGATTGGCCTGGTCAGTTTGATCAGTGCGCTGAACACACGCGACGAAGCTGATATTGATACCCGCCTTGGCGAGCCCGCCGCTGATGCAGAACAAATTCGGCGCGGTGCCTATCTGGCCCGCGCCGGCAACTGTCAGTCCTGTCACACACAAGCCGGTGCTGCACCTTACGCAGGCGGAGAGGGGATTCAGACACCCTTTGGTGTGGTGTATGCCGGCAATCTCACGCCGGATAAAAAAACGGGTCTGGGTAGCTGGAACGCATCGCATTTCTGGCGCGCGATGCATAACGGGCGTTCGAAGGATGGCCGATGGTTGTATCCGGCGTTTCCCTATGCGCAGTACACGCGGCTCACACGCGCGGATACCGATGCCATTTTTGCGTATCTGCGCAGCTTGCCTGCGGTAGAGCAGCCTAAGCGTGATCATGCGCTGCGTTTTCCTTACAACACGCAGATGGCACTGGCCCTGTGGCGAGCGCTGTATTTCAAGCCGCAGCATCATCAGGCGGTGTCTGGCCAATCCGCGCAATGGAACCGGGGGCTTTATCTCGTTGAGGGTCTAGGTCACTGCGCTACCTGCCATTCCCCTCGCAATGCCTTGGGTGCTGCCATCAGCGATCGCCCGCTCAGCGGCAGCATGATGCCCTCGGAACATTGGTATGCGCCCTCATTACTGTCGATGGCAGAGGCGGGAGTGATGGACTGGCCAACGACCGATGTCGTGCAGCTGCTGCGGTCAGGCCGTGCACCACAAGCTCATGTCAGTGGCCCCATGGCGAGCGTGGTGTTTGGCAGTACGCAGTATCTGACGGATGACGATCTGACAGCGATGGCTGTTTATCTGAAAAGTTTGCCTAAGACAGAGAAGACCATCGCGCCAGTGGAAGCAGCCGACGCCAATCAAATGCGACGCGCTGCCCGTCTCTACGACAAGCATTGCGCGGCGTGTCACGGCGATCAGGGCGAGGGGAAGAGCGGTGTGTATCCCGCGCTGCGTGGCAATCGCGCAGTCACGATGCACAACACGGCGAATCTGATTAGCGTAATTCGTCAGGGCGGCTTTGGTCCTGTCACTGAAAAAAATCCCAGACCTTATGGCATGCCACCCTTCGGTCATGTGCTCAGTCATCGAGAGATAGCTGACATCATCACCTTCATGCGGCAAAGCTGGGGTAACCAGGCATCGTCGGTGGTGGAATTGGATGTTTTGCGAGGGAGATAGCTGGTATGACGTACTTGCCGTGGCGCGCCCCGCAAGCCGGCATCCAGCGTCTTGGTTTTACTTTCCGTTGCAGGCAGCCCGAACGAGCGCCTCATCCGCACTGCCAGCCTCAGGCGCAGTCCAGCCCCACGGGCCATGCGTCCAGCTGACGGTGATGCTGTTGCCCATCGCTTCGCTGTGCCAGGAGCGCAGCATGTCGCGAAACAGGCCTTTGTCGCAGTTGTACTCGTGGCGGAACTTGATGGATTTGAAGGCCTTGCCTTGAATCTGCTGCGGGGTCGCATAATCGGCGATATGCCACAGCAGCACCATGTTGGGTCCCGATTTTTCGGCGGTGCTCCGGTCGATGTAAAGCGTCACTTCATTCGATGAATAATCAATCTTCGTCCATGCGGCATGCGCGGCGACCGCGTTCAGCGCAAGCGCCGTTATCAGGATGATTTTTTTCATGGGTAATGTCTCCGGGCGGGATTGGAATGCCTATGTGGAAAAGTATAACAGCGTCATCGTCGGGGGCTAGAAAAGCACGCGATCCACGAAGCTTTGCTTTATCGGCAGGCATTGGCCCACTGACGACTCCCTTGCACAGTTCAAAACTAAACTTGGCTGCTTGATTAGTGACACTCGCCGGCTAAAAATTTTACGCTGCCATCGGCAAACTGCTGGTAAGTGTGCGCGAGATAATCGCCACCAAACATTCTGATCACGGACCCAAGTGCGCATTCTTTCAGGCCTCTCGGTGTGTCTATCATCAGCGTGCAGGTACTCTGATTTGCACTGGGTTTTATTGCTTTTATTTTGAGCGTGTAAGCCGGTACCTTGAATTTGTCCGATACGCCTTCTGCGTACTGCACCGACAAGCCGGAAATTTTTTCACATGCGGTGCCATTGGGTTGGTAAATTTTCGCGCCTCCCTCATTGACGGCCCAGAATACAAGTGGCTCGGGGTCTTTGCCCGTATTTTTATCTGTGGCAGCGAGCGTGAATGGAGTCAGCAGCGTGGCGAGCAGCAGGATGTTGCAAAAGAGATTTTTCGTCATTGTGCGAATCGCACCTGGTAGTTTTCAGACGCTATGGTAGGCGCAGCCTGGTTGAGCAGATCTCTGGAAAAGCCAGCCGCTTTTTTATAGCTGGCCATGTACTCATCACGTTCTGCCTGTGAAATGACATCGTCGATAGCAGTGAAATGGCCGCCACAGCGATCATCGACGATTTTCAACAGACCAAACGGGCCATCACCGCGATTACGCAGAACGACTTCGGAGATGGGCCCACACAGTGCGGCGTTATAGGCCGCCAGTGCTGCCGGCGTTATTCCCGATTGGACCAGAGACGCCCCTAGCACCCGTGCATCAACGATGGCTTGGCTTGCACCGTTGGAACCGGTGGGATACATCGCGTGTGCCGCATCGCCCATCAGCGCGACCGGGCCGTCATTCCAGTGAGGTATGGGGTCGCGGTCAATCATGGGGTTTTCGTAGGCGATATCAGCTCTCGCCAAAAGATCGGGTACGTCCAGCCAGTCGAATCTGAATTCATCGAAATACGAAGCGAATTCGGAAATCGCTACGGGTTTGAACCAGCCACTTTTTTGCCATTCAGTAGAACTGTCCACGGTACGTTCCGCAATCCAGTTGATGGCCGCCATACCATTGCAGTCAGGCTGGGAAATCGGATAGATGACCATGCGGTGCTTGTGCGTACCCAGCCCGACAAAGCTCGATCCCGTGCGTATCGGTTTCGCCATGGTGGTGCCACGCCACATGATGGTACCGCCCCAGTGTATGGGTGGCTGAGTCGGATGCATTTGCGCTCGTATGGATGAGTGAATGCCATCGGCGCCGATCAGCAAGTCAGCGCGCTCGTGGGTGATATCGCCGTTCGCATGTTCAACAATCGCGGACACCGTGCCATCTGCATGCTTCTCATATCCGGTTACACGCTGACCGAGACGCACTGATGATTCACCCAGTCGCTCGATAACTTTTTCGAACAGCATGACATGCAGCTTCCCGCGATGTGCTGCATACTGAGGCCACCGGTAGCCTGCCTTCAGGCCACGCGGCTCGGCATAAATATCCTTGCCATTCAATCCAACCAGCGACCATTCCTGCGCCTCAATACCCACTTGATCCAGTGCTTCAGGACCAATGCCGAGTTCAAACAATTCGCGCACAGCGTTAGGTTGAATATTGATGCCGACACCCAGCGGATGAATTTGTCGGACTGATTCAAGAACAATGCACGGAATGCCGATCTGATGCAGCGTCAGTGCCAGTGCCAGCCCTCCAATGCCACCACCGGCGATGATCACGCGCTTGTTGTTTGTTGAGGCATTCATGTCAATAGAGTGCAGATTAATGAGTCTATGAATAGTAGTTGAGATCAAGCGAATCCGAAGACCTCGTGTTGACTCAGTCCGCTAGGATAGCAAAATCAAACGAGGCAGTTCAGAGCGCCGCGTCATGCCGCAGGCCCGAGGGCTCGTACGGTTTGGGAGTGCAGGGGCTGCGCAGAGTGCACGGAGCGTCGGCCAAGACCGTCCTCCCTCATGCAATTGGAATTTTGTCAGTGGTTCTTGGTTATACTTTCAATGCACTGGGGATGCTCGGGCCGAAGAATGAAAAATCTATTTATCGAAAGACCCAACACCATCGTCGCCAGTCTCGCACCCGTTCTGGTCTGGGGCATCGCGCTGGTCACCTTCTACTACCTGGATGACAAGCTTAGTTTGGGTAATCTGGCGTTGCTGATGGTATTGGCCAGTGCCATCGCCTCGCTTTGGCTGAGCCCGAGGCTCTCGATGCTTACGAGCGCTTGCGCGGTCATCTTGTTCAACTGGCTCTTCGTATCGCCTCGCTTCACATTCATCGTCGACTTGCAGCAGGATGTTATTTTGTTGATAACCATCCTGGCGGTGAGTTCCGTGGTCAGCTATCTGATGGAGCTGACGCGTCGCGCCGCCGATCGGGAGGCAAAACACATGCTGCAATCCCAGTTGGCCCGTGAGCATGCGCAAAGTCATCAGCTGCGCAATACACTGCTGACATCCATTTCGCATGACTACCGCACGCCCTTAAGCACGGTCATGAGTGCTGCCTCACTGATCGCAGAGCAAGCGGGCAGAGCACCCAGCGAGCAGCTGGCCCAGCTGGCAAACACCATACTCGACGAGGCAAAGCACTTGAATCGCATGACTTCCAATACCCTGCAGCTGGCCAAACTGGACAGCCGCCGGGTCGATATCAAATTGAATTGGGAGTCTGTCGAGGAAATCTTAGGCACGGTAGGCCTGCGCGCTCGTCGTAATCATCCTGATCGCACCGTCGAGATTTATTTGGCTGATGATCTGCCCTTGGTACTTTGCGACGCGATTCTGCTAGACCAGCTGTTCGACAATCTGATCGATAACGGTCTTCGGCATAGCGCCAGCGATAAGCCATTGCATCTGATCGCCCATATTAAAGCGCAAGAATTGCAGATACTTGTGCGTGATTTTGGATCGGGTATTTCAGATGAGTGGAAGAGCAGAGTATTCGATATTTTTCAGCGTATTGAATCGCCTGCTGTCCCGGTTGATGGCGGCGGGCGTCGCGGTATCGGTGTTGGCCTTGCGGTTTGCCGCGCTATCGCTCAGGTGCACGATGGGTTTATTCAGATAACAGATACCGAGGGCGGCGGTGCCACTGTCACACTCCATTTGCCTTTGTCGGTACAACCCGTCATGCCCGCTCTCTCGGGTGAGGTGTTCGCATGACATTGCGCATTCTCCTCGTCGAAGATGATTTGACTCTGCGATACACCCTGCAGCAAGCCTTGGAAATCGAGGGATTTGTGGTTGATCTGGCAGATACGCTGGCGGGAGCGAAATGCGTTCTGAGTCAATACAAGAACGAACAAATTTCAATGGAGTCTTGTTTGCTGCTGGTTGATCTGGGACTTCCCGATGGTGATGGTGCCGACCTGATCAACTGGTCGCGAGCGCATGCACCGATGCCGGTCCTGGTGATTTCGGCCCGCAATGATGACAGCAGCAAGGTTGATTTGCTCGATGCCGGCGCAGATGATTATCTGGTCAAGCCTTTCAGCATTAACGAGCTCAAGGCGCGTATCCGTGTAGCACTGCGTCGACAGACACTGAGCGGCAGTGCGGTGTCAGAGGAGTTCATTTTCGGATCCTTGGAAATCAGCCTGCCACGACATCAGGTACTCAGAGATGGCGTCAAGGTTCACCTCACACCCAAGGAATTCAAACTCTTGGCACGATTGCTGAGGCAAGCGGGGCAGGTCGTCACGCATCGGCAGTTATTGCAAGACGTCTGGGGACCGGATTGCGTAGATCATGTGCATTACCTGAGGCTCTACATGGCCCAACTGCGCGGCAAGCTTGAGCGTGACCCCACAGCCCCCGAACTGCTGCTGACCGAGACGGGGGTGGGTTATCGATTTTGCGAGATTTAGCATTATCTTCCTGATACTTATGCGTTCCTAATGCGACATCGCCTAGGCTTCGATGCGCGGCAGTCTAATTTTTAATTTGATAATAATTACGATTTGCCGCGTTCATATTTTGAGATGACATCGAAGATTGCCCGTCGCTGCGGATTCGGGCAGCGTCGCGAAAGGCAACATGGCAATTAGTAACCCCGAGTTCTCGGAAACTCCCTTGATGCAGCCGGTTCGGATTAACCCGGACAGCAACCAGCATCACAGCTCCACTACTGTCCTGATGTTGGCCGCCATCGGTGTGGTGTTTGGCGACATCGGTACCAGTCCTCTTTATTCGCTCAAGGAGTGCTTTGCGCCAGCCCATGGCATACCGTTCTCGCAGGACGCCGTGCTTGGGATTATCTCTTTGATTTTCTGGTCACTGATGCTCGTGGTGACAGTCAAGTATGTGATCTTTGTGTTGCGCGCAGATAATCACGGCGAAGGTGGCGTACTTTCATTAATGGCGCTCGCACTTCGTTCAGCGCGTGGCAAGCCGCGTCGATTTACGTTTTTACTCATGCTGGGCGCGCTGGGTGCCTGCATGCTGCTGGGCGAGTCAGTAATCACGCCAGCCATTTCGGTGTTGTCCGCTGTCGAGGGACTGGAGGTCATACATCCTGATCTCAAACGTCTTGTGATACCCCTGACCGTTGTCATCATTCTGATTTTGTTCGGTGTGCAGCGTTATGGAACGGCAGCGGTTGGACGACTTTTCGGGCCGGTCATGGTCGTGTGGTTCGTTGCGCTCGCTGCCTCTGGTTTGTACAACGTTGCGCTGAGCCCATCGGTGCTGATGGCGGTTTCGCCATGGTATGCCTTTACGTTTATCCAGCAAAATGCGCTGCAGGCTTATATCGTGATGGGTTCCGTGGTGCTGGTGGTCACGGGCGTTGAGGCGCTGTATCTGGATATGGGGCATTTCGGGAGCAAACCTGTGCGATTGGCCTGGTTGCTGGTCGCGTTGCCCAGCCTGCTGCTCAATTATTTTGGTCAGGCGGCTTTTCTGATGACGAATCCTGACGGCATCAGTAATCCATTTTTCCTGATGCTCCCGTCATGGGCGGTGTGGCCCATGATTGCTCTTGCGACTGCCGCTACCGTCATTGCATCGCAGGCCGTGATTTCCGGCGCTTTCTCTTTGGCCAGTCAGGGTATTTTGCTCGGTTTCCTGCCGCGCATGGTCATCCTGCACACCTCCGATACCGAGCGCGGACAGATCTATATGCCGACCGTCAATTGGACCTTGCTTGTGCTCGTCATCTTCACGGTATTTCAGTTTCGCGAGTCCGGTAATCTGGCTGCAGCTTACGGTATTTCGGTGACCACCACGATGCTGATTACTACGTCGATGCTCGCAGTGGTGATGTACAACGAATGGAAAATGAAACCTGCCCTGATTGTGGTGATGATCCTGCTTTTCTTCACTTTGGATTTTTCATTCTGGACGGCCAACCTGATCAAAATCAAGGACGGTGGCTGGTATCCGATGGTGCTCGGAACATTGTGTTTTGTGATGCTGACGACCTGGTATACCGGACGCAGATTACTCAGGGAAAGGCTGGCATCCGATGCAATTCACATCCATGATTTTGTCAAGTCTTTGCTTGCACATCCACCGCATCGTGTTGAGGGAACGGCGATCTTTCTGACGCCGCATATTGACTTTGTACCCATCGCATTGCTGCACAACCTTAAACACAATCGTATCTTGCATGAGCGCGTGTTATTCCTGAAGCTCTCGATATGGGATGTGCCCTATGTCAGCGATGAGGATCGACTTTCAGTGACGGATCTCGGTGGCGAAATCTATCTCGTGCGCGCGGTATATGGTTTCAAGCAGACACCCGATGTTCAGGATGTGATGAGACTCATCGAATCACTCAATGGCGTTCATCTGGAACTTGAAGACACAACATTCTTCCTAGCCAGAGATACGATCATACCGAGTAACTTGCCCGGTATGGCACTCTGGCGTGAACGCTTGTTTGCATGGATGATGCAAAATGCAGCGAAGCCTTCCGATTTTTTCAAGATCCCGCCCAATCGTGTTGTTGAGTTGGGTACAAAAATCGAGATCTGATCGTCAAGAATTCCACTTAGGATAGAGCGCTGCCTCACATGATTCCGCTGATTCGGCTCTCGAGTCAGCGGTTTTTATTTGGGTGCATGGAATATCACCCACCTTTCGCCTGTCGGTAAAATGAAAAGGCCTCAACGTCTGGCTGCAAACACCGCTGGCTGCACCGCCATCAATTGAAGTGGTGTGCATGGCGACTATGTCACTGTAGCGTCATGGTCATGTGCTTATAATGAGGTTGAGCGCGACCGCGCGATCAATGCAAAAATGCTAATAATCAGGAGTATGCAATGACAAAAAAAGCCCAGCGAGCAAAAACTCCCACGCCAGTTAGCGACTCGGTCGTCGATGCGATGGAGGCAAGACTGGAACAGACGCAGGATCACGCTGCGGCGCCAGCTGAAGCAGCATCACCCGCCCATGCGTCCGATTCGGCAGACGCATCCCACACGCCGCAAGACCACACGCATCCCTGAGCAGATTTTTTGATCAACCCACCGCCGCGGTTTGCACCGGGGCGGTGACCTCTGCCATGTAACCAGTTCATGCCATCGGCAGACGTGCCTTGGCGCCGGGACTGGCACGCCATTGGCCAGCCTTGTCCTGAAGTACAACATCAACGTCCCACGCACGTGCCATAGCCAACACCCGCGATGGTGGCAGCATGAAAAACACTTTGGTCAGCGCGTCGGCCACCACGCACCGTGTGGCGATCACGGTGACCGAGGCCCAGTAGGTCGGTGAGTAACCAGTGCGCGGATCGAGTATGTGATGGTGACGATGATCCGCACTGAAACTCGTGTGTGCATCGGATGAGGTGGCCATGGCCCGGCCATCGCTTTGCACGATGGGTATAGCGTGTTCGCTTGGGTGCGCGTTGGCAGGCGGCCGTTTGCTTACCGCATCTTCAATGCCAAATGCCCACGCTTGCCTGTCCGGCGCCTCGCCCAGCAGCGAGGTCTCGCCGGCATCGATCATCGCGTGCGCGACTCCGTGCGCCATCAGGGCCGCTCGTGCGCGGTCTGCGGCATAGCCCTGCGCAATACCGTTGAGCGAGAGCTGCATACCGCGCACATTCAGCCGCAGCCTGTCGGTCGATATCTCCAGTGCGCGCCAGTTCACGCGTTGGCGCGCTTGTCTGACTACTCGTTCAGAGGGCAACTCGCCTTGCTGTGCTGCTTTTTCCCAGGCCAGCCACAATGCTTGCATGCTGACGTCAAAGCTGCCGCCGCTACGGCGTGCGATTTCTCGCGATAAGGTCATTACCTCAAGCAGGGCAGGCTCAGGCTTGGACAGAAAGCCGTGTGCATTGAGCCGCTGCAATGAACTCTCCGGATCAAACAGGCTCATCTGGCGTTCCACATCGCGAATCGCACGTACCGCCGCATCCAGTGCGATCTCCACACGCCCGGTATCGGCATGCGCGGCTTTGATCCAGAGCGTCGTGCCAAAACCCAGTAGCGCGCGCTCGCGCCACACCAGTTCGCTCTGAGCCGCTTGGGCCAGCGATGATATCGATGTCACGCTACCCGCCAGACCGCAGGCCCAACGCAGTATCTGCCGTCTTTGCATGATGTTCTTTCGCTGGCGTTCCATGAAACGAGGATTAATGCAGCGCTCCCTATGACTTTTTCGCGCTGAGTGCCGTGAATGCCTGACGAAGGTAGGGATCTACGTTCGGCTGATCAAGTAACCACCGCACATAATCCTTCGGTACCTCAGAGAGTGGCAAACCCTTGTGTTTGCCAAAGCTCATGTGGGTGGGTAGACGAGCATGCTCCGAAGCTTCCCACAGCGCCTGCATCGAATTAATCTTGAGACGCTGGCACAAGTGATCAAGAATCGTGCCGCAGATACGCACATCCGCCTCCGCCGAGTGAGCGTGACGCAGGCGTTCTCTCGCCGTGTCACGTTCCAGAAAATAGAGCAGGGCGCTTTGACTGTGCGAATCCACTTCTGGCCAGACGCGGCGCGCCAGTGCCAGCGTGCAAATCCGCCTGAGATCAGGTTGGCCAATCGCCTGCCAGTCGAAATCGATGTTGTGACCAATCAGGTACTGCAGATCATCCGGCAGACGAAAGCTGGTGGCTGGTGGGCAATCGACCAGCTCCTCATCCATGATGTGGTGGGTAGCCAGCGCACCCAGGCTAATCGGCTTCCCGGGTTGATAGCGTTGATGGAAAGTTTCGCCGAGTGCGAATGGCGACAGACTATCGACGGCAAGCCACGCCGCTTCAATAATGACGGGATCAACGATGCCCGTGGCTTCGGTATCAAAAATAATCGCAGTGGGCATGGGGGTATGGTTGCCAGACGAGTAGACACGCCCGGTTTATCGAATATCCGCCGGGTGTGGCTGTTTCATCTGCAGATGCTTGATCAAGTAGTTGGGTCCCTATGATAACGCCTGGTCGTCACCACAAGGCCAAACGGTCATGGCAGCCGGCCAAAAAATGATAGTCATTTGATAATGAGATGCTGATTTTTTGGCAGTAAGCCGCATTTGGTAATACGATGCTTTCTGATCCTGGAGTCGCAGTCGAAATCTCGAAGTGAGCATGGCCGCGCTTTGCAGACCAAATTCTCTGCGCTACCTTTGCCAGCGAATGCGATGCTCAGAACCTGTCTCGTCAGGCCGCTGGCGGCGTTGGCAGTACCTTGTCGCAGGTCTGTACTGCCTGCGGTACTGCCGCCTTGCCATCGACCCAACGAGACAGGTTCTTGGCCTGACACGGACTCTTGGAGAAAAACAGCACGGTGCATTAACCATCAAAACAAGAAAGGAGACACAAATGTCCAGACTCGAGTTATTTGGTCAAGGGCTGGTTGGGGGATTGATGATTCTTCTGTTCATAGAGTACTTCGCTGGCTATCTGCACATTAACAAGGCCGAGGCCAATCGATACAAAAAAACGCCGGAGGGTCGTGTTGCTCACGTCGTTCAGAACAGCCTGCTGATGATATTGCTGGTTCTCTGTGGTATCGCCTCTGTGCTGATTGGTGGATAAATTTTTAAAACGCTTTGAACTTGCGATGGAAGAAAAACGGGTATGGATACCAAGGTACTGAAGGCACTGCAATGGCAGGTATTTCAAAATGTCGCTGCAGCCCAGCTGGTGCCGCTGATGCGCATTGGGGATGAGCTGGGGCTATTTGCCACGCTGGCGCGTGTCGGTCCCTGTGACAATGCGCATTTTGCCAAAGCGGCAGAGATTCACGCCCGTTACAGTCTGGAGTGGTTGTGCGCGATGTGTGCGGCGGGTTATGCCTCTTACGATAGCGAGCAAGGCCATTTTTTTCTGAGCGAAGAGCAGGCAGCTGTGTTCGCCTACGAAGACAGCACGTCACTCATGATAGGCGCGTATGACAGTGTGGCATCGCTGGTGATGGACGAGCCTAAAGTGCGCGCCGCATTCAAAACAGGCGAGGGTCTGGCCTGGGGCGAGCATCACCCTTGCTACTTCCGTGGTACCGCGCGCTTTTTCAAGCCCGTCTACAAATCCAATCTGGTCTCTCGCTGGTTGCCAAAGATACCTGCCCTTACCGAAAAACTCAGTGCGGGCGGCAGTTTTGCCGATGTCGGCTGTGGTCACGGTGTCTCTACCATGCTGATCGCCGAGCACTTCCCCAGTGCAAAGGTGCATGGCTTTGATTTTCATGGTCCATCGATAGAAGAGGCGAAACGTCTTGCATCAGATGCTGGTTTGAGCGAGCGCATCCACTACGAGACGCGCAGTGCCAAGGACTACACTGGCGAATTCGATGTGATTGCCTTTTTTGACTGCCTGCATGACATGGGCGATCCAGTGGGTGCTGCCGAACACGCCTGCCGGCAGTTGAAAGAAGATGGTCTGCTGGTCATCATCGAGCCCTTTGCCAATGACAAGCTGGAAGACAATTTCAATATCGTGGGCCAGATGTTCTACACAGCATCGACCATGGGCTGCGTACCAGCGTCGATGGCACAGGAAGTCGGCCTGGCACTCGGTGCGCAGGCAGGGCCCGCAAAACTCGGCATGGTGTTGCAGCAGGCAGGTTTTTCGAGCGTAGAGACGGTGGCCACCACAGCAACCAATATGGTGCTCTGCGCCAGAAAATAGATCGGCTGCGCATCAAGCTCCGAAACTCCTGGCAGAACACCGATGCCCGCCTTCAGAGGCTGTGACAAAAAGCGGCTAGCGTTGTTGCACCGCCTTGTCCTACAACCGTGCAGTCTGCGGCGGTGCGCCTGGCCAGCAGCTGTTTGTTAGAGCTTCCTGGGTTGCCTCGGTAATTTGGCTTGATCCGGTTCGGATATTCAATAAATCCTGACATTTTTATGCCAAGGTCAATGGCACCAAGCCCTTGATTTTGGGCCCTCCTGTCGCACAGTTGCACTGCTCGGCATAAAACGTGAATTTATTCAGCATCTCCTCAGCCTTGTGTCTGAATTTATAAAGATAGATCCATGATAAACAGCAGTGCAGAACGACATCGGCAGTTGCCAGCACCAGAATACCGCGCCGATATTGATGGTTTGAGAGCAGTCGCGGTGGGTGGAGTCATTGCTTTTCATGCATTTCCTGAATGGTTGCAGGGTGGCTTTATCGGGGTCGATGTTTTTTTTGTGATCTCGGGCTATTTGATCACTGCGCTGATTCTGAAGGCGATAGAACATCGAACTTTCAGCTTCAGCGATTTTTATGCGCGTCGCATACGGCGAATTTTTCCATCTCTCCTTTTGGTGACGGCAAGTTGCTGTTGTTTTGGATGGTTTGCGCTACTTCCCGATGAATATCGCTCGCTCGGCAAGCATATGGCGGGAAGCGCCATTTTTATTCCCAACTTGCTGTTTTGGCGCGAGAGCGGTTACTTTGACTTTTCAGCAGAGACGAAACCGCTACTACATTTGTGGAGCCTGGGGATTGAAGAGCAGTTCTATTTGTTCTGGCCATTGATTGTCTGGCTTTCGCTGAAATACAGATTCAATCTGATCATAACGGCTGGCGTATTGCTTGTGGCCTCACTGGCGCTCAATCTGAGTATGGTCGAGTCTGATACGGCGGGCGCTTTTTTCTCCCCACTGACCCGTATCTGGGAACTGTTGTCGGGCGGGTTGTTGGCTTGTTTTTCAGGGTCCGGGAATAATTCGTTTGCCACAATCAAGTCCCGCATCATCAGCCGCCCGATTGTTGATAACGGTTTAGCCGTTTTCGGGATGATGCTTCTCTTGTCGGGCGCATCGCTATTGACGCCTGATGTTCTCTTTCCCGGCGTTTGGGCCTTGATACCGGTTGCAGGAACTTTGTTGATCATGATGGCCGGCGAAAAAGCCTGGTTAAATCACGCTGTTCTTTCGAGCCGACTCCTTGTCGGTATCGGACTCATCAGCTTTCCGCTGTATCTATGGCACTGGCCATTACTGTCGTTTGCAAGAATCCTTGAGGGTACCAGCCCCGACTTGTCCATCCGCGTGGCTGCTATCGTTCTGTCATTTGTTCTGGCGGTTCTGACCTATTTTTTCATCGAAAAGCCAGTGCGATTTGGACCGCGTAAAGTAGGCAAGACTTTTTTGTTGCTGATGTTGATGGCTTTGTCCGGTAGCCTGGGTTTCTTCATATTCAATGAAGAGGGATTCAAATCCAGAGCTTCCAGTCGTGCCATTGAAGCGCAAGTCGCCGATCTGAATTTTGATTTGCCCGATAGCGAGGGCTGGTACTGTCAGGACTCCAGGCACGACAGTCCTCGGTGCCATTCAACGGGACCTTCGCCGTCTGTAGTGGTGATTGGCGACAGTCATGCAATGACTATTTATGTCGGTTTGCGTGAACGATTCAAGGCCAAGGGACAGGACATTGGCTTGTATGGCGCCAGCGACGGCTGTCCTCCATTGCTGAATGTGGTCATTCAGGATCAGGGTGGTGATCCCAGAAACTGTCTGAAGAAAGGAACTGAGGCCATCAAAAGAATCATCGCTGATCCTACCGTGCGCGAGGTGATCATCACCAGCAGAGGACCGATGTATACGACTGCTACAGGTTTTGGGGATATTGAACTTGATCAGTTCGGGTCATGGGTGCTTCATTTTGAAGGCGAGCAACCAGGGACGCGTACCAATGAGGAAGTTTTCTTCATGGGACTGACGAAAACACTGGATACCTTGCGGGCAACTGGTAAAAAAGTGACTTATTTGTATGATGTTCCCGAGCTTGGCTTTGATATCCGAAGCTGCTTTTCATCTCGACCCTTCTCTATCACCAGTACAGTGACCGATCCGTGCGCAGTCAGTAAAGATGTTTTTGTGAGCAGAAACAGGGCATTCAGAGACAGTATGCAAGCGGTTTTATCAGCCCGTCCGGATGTCCATGTCGTCGACTTGGCAACGGCCTTGTGTGATGACGTACGATGTTTTGGTGCTCGCGATGGCGTTTTGTTTTATATCGATGATGATCATTTAAGCAACCGCGGGTCCGACTATGTGGTGCGCCGGCTGTGGAATGATTTTTGAAGAGATGAAAACAATCGGAATATCCCTGCCGTAGCGTTCTCATCCATTGACGCAGCTTTCCCCGCGCGTGACGTCTGAGGGTGACCTCAACACCCGTGGCTCAAAGGGCCGTTCGCCTGCGGTGTAGTTCGAGCGACCTGTACATCCTCACAAGTTACGGTAGTTCTCTGTAAACCCACAAAAACTCTCGATTTCATCGCAGTAGCGGCGCAGGTGCTCGCTTCCGGGAAGCGGCCTGCGCATCCACCATTGCGCGGGTACCAGTCAAACTAAGAGTATTCAAGAGTTTGTGTGACCTATGCAGCGCAGGCAACTGTTCCGAGCAAGTAAGGTCTAAGAGTATGGGCGAAGTCCGGCATGGCCGGGTAGATCGCGTCGGTATTCAAAGCCAACTTGGAAGCTTGTGTCTGTGATTGAAAAAACAAATCTTTTTAATCGGTTGCTGAAAAGCCTCTCCGAGGATAAAGGATTTGTCTCGCCCGGCAGCGGCGGTGCGATCTACCTAACTCCCTATCTTTCCCTGATCGTGGCCATTCTGTACATGATGGCGGCTGATGATGAGATTTCAGAACAGGAATGCAATCACCTCCTTTCCGTATTTGGTGGTGATCAGCAAATTCTGCAAAGAGCTCTCAAATACGTCGAATCAAAAAGTGTTGATGAATTTTTGACAGAGATGCCCGAAGTGGTTGAGGGTGAAAACCGACTCTGCATTTTGCTGAATGTCTGCGATTCCAGCATGTCCGATGGCGATTTTTCAAAATCAGAGATGATTTTGTTTTCTCGCATGTTGAGCAGTTTGGGACATGACAAAAATTCTTTCAAACCCTATTTCGACACGATATCTCTGAAAAATAAACACTCGGTATTCGGCGCCAGCGCCGATACGTCGGGCGGTGAGATGACGCCGACGCGCGCGCTGGTGGTGGGTATGTTGTACATGATGAGCGTCGATGGCGAGATGGCCAAGGAGGAAATCGGCCAGATCAATGTGGCCTTGCGAGGTTCAAAAAATACGCTTCCTGAAGCGCTGAAATACGTCAAACGAACCAAGTTTCCCGATTTCATGAACGAGGTGATCCCCGTTCTTAATAATCAGCAAAAATCATGCATCCTGGTGAATGTGGTTGATTGCATGCTGTCTGATGGGCGCGTGGATCGGCTTGAGCAGGATTTGTTTCGACGCATGCTTGCTGGTTTTGATGTCTCGGAAGCACATTTCAAAAAACACTTCAGCCACCTGACCATCAAAAACGACCGGCCTGTTGATATTCGCAAAGCATCAAAGTCGGAGAAGAAAGGTGAGGTCATACTCAATACGATAAACACCGACGATGAAAAACAATTTGCCAGCACCGGGAAAGCTGCTGTCAGTGACACTGTAAAGGCGTCACCAGCTTCTGCGCCTGCTGCAAAAATGGCGCATGAGATCGTCAATAAATTTGAGCAGAGTGTAGATGCCTTCGAAAGTCAGGCTAAATCCGCAGGTGGCATGGATGTCATGGCTGCCAATGCCAGAGCATCTGAGAGTAAAAACACCAGTGATGCACTCGCGAGCCCGTCCAAAAAAGCGCCGCTTGAATCTGATAAAAATCAGGCAAAGAAGTCTGGCAATACAAGTGCCACTGCAGGTTCGCCCAGCCCTGCGGCCAACGGAACGATGGATGACCGCAGGCATCGCTTGAGCGATGCACAGGGTGTGGCAGATACACGCAATTTGCGCGATGCGAAAAATGGCGAGGAAGATACGCGGCAGCGGCGCGACGGTCAGGGTGTGGTGGACACACGCAATTTGCGCGATGCTAAAAGCGGTGATGCAGATACGCGGCAGCTGCGCGACGCCCAGGGAGTATCAGACGTTCGCAATTTGAGTGATGCAGACAGTGGTGTGTCAGACAAGCGCAATCTGCGTGATGCGGAAGATGGTCAGTCGGATAGTCGGCGTCTGCGCGATGGGGAAGGTGATTCAGAGCTGCGCAGCGCGCGTGATGCGAAGGGGGTTGCCGATAGGCGGCGTCTGGGCGATGGTGAAGGTGACTCAGACCTGCGCAGTACACGGGACGCCCAGGGTGGTGCCGACATGCTGCATCTGCGCGATGGTGAAGGTGATTCCGACCTGCGCAGTGCACGTGACGCGGAGGGTGATGTCGATAGGCGGCGTCTGCGTGATGGTGAAGGTGATTCCGATCTACGCAGTGCGCGAGATGGGAAGGGCGACTCTGACATGCGGCGTCTGCGCGACGCAGAAGGCAAAGCCGATGGACGCCAACTGTCAGATGCCGAAGCCGATGCCGACATAAATCAATTACGTGATGCAAAGGCACGCAGAGACAAGCGTCATCTGCGCGATGCCGAGGGTGAATCCGATCTGCGGCAAAAGAGCGATGGTGATGGGGACTTTGACCTTCGTGCTGCCGAGGATGCCAGCGCGCGAGCAAAGTCACGTCATCTGCGTGATGCTACATCGGTCGGTGGGAAAAAACTCAGCGACAGTGACTCCGCAAACGATGTTGTCGCCTTGCAGGATGATCAGGGAACGCATGATCCGGAGTCGCATTTGCATGTGCGCATGGATTATCTGAAAAGCTGGACCGGTTCTCTTAAAGACAATCTGGATGAGTTCGAATCCATCGACGCGCGCCATACAAATAAACGAGCTACTGCACTTGAGATGGTCACGATCAGACCTGATCGTCCTGCGCTTCTTGCGCTCACAATCACAAATCCATCCATTCCCATCACGGCGCAAGCCAGAGAAAATGACATTGCAATCAGACCATTGGCAAGGAATTTTGATATGACTGAAAGAACTCAGCAGATCGCTAGCGAATCCGCCGTAGTGCCTGGAGTGGATAAAACCAGAAAAGTACTCGCTGCGCTAACCACTGGCCTGATCATCACGCAGGGATTTTCCAGTTATGGATTGTCCGAAGCACAAAACACCTTCATGACGAATCAGCTGATGGCATCAACGACCCACATGTCGGTGCAGACGCTCACCGTACAGCAGGGGGCTTTCAACCTGACTGCGGATCTCATGGATCATATCGTCTCGAAAAATGAGGGCTACAGCAGTGATCTGCGCGAGCTTTCTAAAACCAGCGCAGAGACTTACCGCACACAGGCACAGAAAATAGAATCTGGAACCGAAAGCAATGCAGGCAAACCCCAATTGACTGACAAGATAAAATTTTATGAGGGTCAGAGCGCGATACAGCTCATGAAGCTGAAATGGTTTGGTCTGGCCAACGGTCTTCTGATGCTCGGATTTTTCCTGTCTTTGTTTGGTTTGCTTTTCAAATCAAAAATGTCCGTGACCGGCTCCAGCGTCGTGTTTGTTTTGGGTACGCTGGTGACTCTGAATGGCTTTTATCTGTTTATCTGACCTTAGGTAGACGCTGAGTGAATCCGGGTTTTATGGCGAGCCAGCGCAACTGTGCGACACGGGGTGCTGCGAAATCAGGAGTTTGTCGTAATGAATCCTGCTGATAAGTTTCCGGTTGTAATTAATCAGCACTTCCTTAGAATGCGGGAGTAAAACCATCATCAAATAACCTGGGAAAGCTCATGAAAGCTCACAGATTAGCGTGGCGATTGACGCGACCCTTACTGTCTTCAACGTGTTGAACCATAGATCTTATCCCGCGACTGTTTTCGGTGATGCTCGCTGGCTGGGGCGGCTTGGTTATGTTTTGTGCTTATGTTTCTGGCTGTGCAGCGTAAGTGCCGCAATGGCATCGAACGAACCCGCCGTTGAGCAGTCCTTCTTCATCGACAGCAAATTTCAATTTGATATCAATTCGGTCGAAGGGGCACCATTTAAACCTTTTGAAAAGCGATTGAATCTCGGCTATCAGGCGGCACCCATCTGGGTGAGAATGCGCATCGTCCCATCGCTGGATTCTTCAGCGGCTAATGATGGGACACAGCAGATGATTCTGCGTGTTGGGCCGCATGACGCCGATCTGATCGAGGTCTACGAGTTTGACCGCGGCCAGTGGCAGATACAGACGATAGGCGACATGTTTCCACAGAAAGAGAAATCATGCGCCGATGATTACTACTGCGTCAATTTGCGTGAGAGTGCATCGCCTTCAACCATCATTTATCTCAAAATCCAGACGACGAATTTTCTGATACTGGATACGGATGTCGTGACTTTGGAAAACCTTGCCGCAGTTACCGGCAATCGGATAAAGCGTATTTTTATTTCCTTGACACTGGCCAGCGTCTTGCTGGCTATTGGTGTTTTTTGGGTGGTGAAGTATCAATCGAGTATGACGGTTTGTTTTGCCGGGGTTCAAGCCAGTATCTTTGTTTATCTTCTGAGTATCTACGGATTTCCGTCAATATGGTTTCCGTCGTGGTCTCCCGTGCTGCTGGATGCCTTGCCGCATGTGATGTTCATCCTCCGAAGTTTTTTTTCGATACTGACGATTTTTGTCGTGGTCAAATCTTATTGTGATTCAAGATTCTATGTCGCGATGGTCTACGCCATCCTGGTGATCTGTGTACTGAATTGCGCACTATTCTTTACTGACTACAAGAATTTCTCAATCCGTTTGAATCTGGTCATCTTTTCGATTTATCCCGCAATACACATCTTTGGTGTGGCTAAATCCAAGGGGATGATCAAAAATGTCAGGATATTGTTTTTCGTTTCATTCTTCTTGTTCTATGTGGTTCTGCTTCCGACAGTGGTGGGAGGCCTGTTTTTCTCTCTTTTCAACGGTTTTGTTGGGCCGATTCAGAACATTTCGGACTGGCGTCTGAATGGATTGATGGTGGGTGCCGTTATCTTCTTGCTGATCAAGTTTGAAGAAGAGCACAGGGAGAAACTCAAGGCAGAAGAGCTCAATCAAATCCGTATTGACCGAATCGAGGCAGATTCTTATGCGGCCTTGCTGTCCGACCGGAATACCATGATCGACCTGCTCACCCATGATCTTAAAAATCCTCTGGGGACGATCACGTTCGCCTCAAGAGCTCTGAAAGAGCAACTGCAAGACAATCAGACGGCCACGCAGAAACTGCGACACATCGATCAGTGCGTGAATCGCATGAACAGTCTGATCGAGCACGTCGCAGTTTCAGCGCGCTTGGATCGCTATGAGTCCTTGCCGTCCGTGATGATTTCTCCTGCAGCAGAACTGATCGAAGAATTGACCGAAACTTACACCGATCAAAGCAGGTTTCACGTCAAGGTCGAGGCGAACGCGGTCTTCACTGCAGACCGGGAGATGTTGACCGTTATTTTTGGCAATCTCATCAATAATGCCTACAAATACGGTCATGCCGGCGGCGATGTCGCGATCACAGTCAAGCCTACAGGCAGCGCATCACCGGCAGATTCAATCGTTACCGTGCCAACTGCAACTGAGACTGATTGGGTGTGTTTCGAGATCAGTAATGCCGTAGGTACCTTTGGGATGCCTGACCAAGACCGGGTCTTTGAGAGGTATTACCGACATCCCAATTCCATGGCCGTGCCGGGCATGGGGCTGGGGCTCAGCCTTGTCAAGGCGGCGGCTGCAAAGATTGGTGCGAGTGTCGATTTTCGGCATGCGCGCGATACAGTTACATTTACCGTCAGGGTTCCCAATTGAAAAATCAACAGCTGGTCAAGATCATGTCGCCACAACCCACCATGTCGATTGCGCTCGTCGAAGATGACGAGTTACTGCGTGCAGAGGTGAGCGATCACCTGAGCAGTCATGGATTTCTGGTCAATGCGGTCAATTCCGCGCGTGCGCTGGATGATCTTATTACCCATAGGCCAGTGGATATCTTCGTCATCGATCTTAATTTGCCAGGTGAAGATGGGCTGAGTCTCTCCAATCGCTTGCGGCAAACTTTGCCGGATGCCGGCATCGTGATCATGACGGCCAGAGTGACGCTGAATGATCGCATCGCAGGCTATGGTGTCGGCGGGGCTGATGTATATCTCACCAAGCCTGTCATACCTGATGAGCTGGTGATGATACTTCGCAGTCTGGGCCGGCGCGTCAAGCCTGCACAGGACGACCATGCGCTGTCACTGAGTCTCAGACAACGTACCTTGCAGGGCCCCGGTTTATCTTCTGTGCTGCGTTTGACGATGCGCGAGAAGATACTGCTGGTGGCGCTCGTGCAGGTGCAGGACAACACCTTGGATTCAGCCACTTTATGTGATGTGTGCACAGGGCAGACTGCTGACGAGATCATCAGCAAGCACGCCCTCGAGGAATTGGTCGCCCGTTTGCGCAAGAAAATTCGCTCAGCCCAATCGGATGATGCAGAACCTGCCATTAAGTCAGTCTGGGGTGTGGGTTACCAGCTCTGTCTGCCGATTAATCTGGTTCCCTGAATCACATCTGCTGAGTTCGATCTTGATCGAATTGCCTTTCAGTTCCCACCTGCATATTTTTTAAGCAGTGATGTCTCATCCGGTAAAGTAGCGCCTTTTCAGGGACCTAAACTCTCCCGCCACACTGAACAAGATTACGTTTTACCGGATAGTCATGATGAATGTTGATTTGCTGATTCAAAAAGCCGCTGTTTACGATGGCGGTGGTGAGGAACCCACTGTATGTGATGTGGCGGTCAGAGATGGCGTGATCGTCGGGGTAGGCAAGGCGCTCCCTGTCACAGCGGCCGAGACGATCAATGCTGATGGGCTGGCGCTCATGCCTGGCATTATCGACAGCCACACACATTTCGATGCACAAATTACCTGGGATTCGTTCGTGCGACCCTCACCGGCCATGGGCGTGACCACGGCGGTGATCGGTAACTGTGGCTTCACCATTGCGCCCTGCAAGCCAGCCGACCGCGATATCACCATGCGTCACCTGACGCAGGTCGAGGGTATGTCGCTGGATGTACTGCGCAGCGGTATCGACTGGGGTTTCGAAACTTTTCCGCAATACCTGGACCTGCTTCGCAAGCGCGGTTGCGCGGTTAATGTAGCGGCCTATATCGGACATTCGTCCGTTCGCACCTGGGTGATGGGCGATCAATCGAACAAGCGCGAGGCCACCGAAGACGAGATCGCCCAGATGGTCGATCTCGTGAAAGAAGCGATGGCCGCCGGCGCGATCGGTCTCGCATCCAGCACCAGCCCGGCGCATAACGGCGAGGGCGGTTTGCCCATGCCATCCCGTCTGGCCAGCGACCATGAAATGATGTCACTCATCAAAGCCATGGGCCATCAGGGGCAGGGTATCTACATGGTGACCAAGGGTGGTCAGATGCCGATCCCGTTCCTGGAAGCGATGGCGGTGGCATCGGGCCGGCCAGTGATGATTGCTGCCTTGCTCCACAATCCCACGAACCCCGGTGCCGTATTCAATGATCTCAAGGCGATCACTGAGGCCAATGCGCGTGGTGTGCCGCTGGTCGGGCAGGTATCCTGCTGCCCGCTGACCATGGACTTCACCTTTCATTCGCCGTATCCGGTGGAAGGACTCGCCAGCTGGAAACCAGCGCTTGGTCTTTCACATGATGCACTCAAAGCGAAACTCGCCGATCCGGCATTTCGACAAAGCGTACGCGACGAACTGGCTTCGCCTACGTCGTTCCGCTTGTTTAACAATGAATGGGACAAGGTGCATGTGGTCGAGACCCGCTTGCCCGAGCACGCGCATTTCGAGCAGCGCAGCGTGGCGGAACTTGCGCGCGAGCAGCACAAAGACCCACTCGATGTCGCGCTTGATCTGGCACTCGCTGAAGATTTGCAAACGGTATTCACTGCCATTCTGCTCAACAGCGATACCGATGCCGTGGCCGAGTTACTGAATCATCCCCACAGTCTGGTCACGCTCAGCGACGCTGGCGCGCATCTGACCTTCTTCAATGACGCTGGCTTTGGCTTGCATCTGATGGGGCACTGGGCACGTGATCTTGGCAAGATGCGGCTGGCTGATGCCGTGCATCAGCTGACGGCACGACCTGCGCAAATTCTCGGTTTGCAGAACCGCGGTTTGATACGCGAGGGTTATGCGGCTGATTTGCTATTGTTCGATCCGGCGACCGTGGGCCGCGGCCCGAAAAAGCGCGTATTCGATTTGCCCGGCGGTGCTCCTCGGCTCGATACCGATGCGCTGGGTGTGCACGGTGTCTGGGTCAATGGCCAGCGGCTGGTAGACAGCAAAGGCTTGTTGCAGGACGCGCCTTTGGCGGGGGCTTTGCTGACTGAGTTTCAATAGCAGGCGCTGAATACATCCGCGTTGTATGGCGATCCAGCGCAGCTGAGCGACGTAGGGACCAGCAAGACCAAGGGCTCGGTGCCATTGGCTTTGCCACAAAACTTTCTGGGTTTGCTTCATCAGCGCTTTCCTGGATTGATGCTCGTGAGACCACATTTAATTCAAGCGCTGGACGAATTTGGCTTTTGTATCTACAATGTAGAAACAAAAGGAGGTTCGTTATGGAAGCCGTGATTAAAAAATGGGGTAATAGTCCTGCACTCAGATTGAGTGCCAGCGTGATGAAAGAAGCGCATCTGGTAATGGATCAAAAGGTCTCTGTCAAAGTATCGCGCGGCAAAATTATTATCGAGCCTGCGACTCGTAAAGAATACAAATTGGAAGACCTGGTTGCTGGTATCAATCCTCGTAACACCCATGCGGAATCTGATTTTGGTAAACCAGTGGGTAAGGAAACCTGGTAATGGTCAAACGTTATGTTCCGGATTCGGGTGACATCGTTTGGCTGGAATTCGATCCACAGGCAGGGCACGAGCAGGCGGGGCATCGCCCTGCCTTGGTGCTCAGTCCAGCTGCCTACAACGGGAAATCGGGTTTGATGGTTTGTTGTCCGCTCAGCACGAAGGTCAAAGGTCATCCCTTCGAGGTGATAACAGAAGTGGATGGTACGCGCTGCGCTGTACTGACGGATCAAGTGAAATCACTCGACTGGCGCACACGAAGAGCAAAGCACAAGGCGCGTGTGGAGGATCACGAATTATGGGATGTTCGTGCAAAGCTGAAAGCATTGCTCATGATTGTGTGAGCAGCTTCAGGGAGCAGCGTTTCCTCAGAAAAAATACCGCAGCTCAGTAAACAGCAAACGATTGCGTTTCAGCAGACCATACAGCGTGTTGCTGCTGCCATCAAAATACTCGTAACCCGCCAGCAGCTTGATCTGATCGCTCCACGCGTAGCTTAGCCGTGGACGAATCAGGTAACCGCGGCGCTCCAGCAGCGCTGAACCGGACAGCTCGGTTTCCAGCGTTTCATTCCACCATTTTTTTGCGACACGCACACTCACGCCATTCTGATCGCGATCGAGCTGCGAGGTCAGGATCGCATGCAGTTGTTCGGCAGCGGAGGGCGTTTGATGGTGCATCACCCGGCGATTGAAGAGTTGCACGATGCCGCTGGTGTTGTTTCCGAAATCTCGCTCTATACCCAGCACGGTGTAAACAAAGGGATTCTTCACATAGGCCAGCGTGCCGTCGGGGTCTTCGGTACGCGTGTAGGCCGATTCCAGCGCAAAGCGCCAGGCACCACGGGTGGTGGCCGTATCGAACCCGATCACGCGGGTGCGGTAATGTCGAAATACATAGGATGCCGAGAGATCACCCGAAAGATCGTACCCGTCGTAATACGACACGGACCAGTCGACTGCTTTGCCTGACTGATCCAGCTTCAATGCCCAGTTGCGCGAGCCATTTGGAATGACTTCCGAAAAGCCAGAGCGCAGAAAGATACGGTTAGGGCGGAATTCAGGCAGCCATACACCTGTCAGGCTGGTATGTGCATCCAGATTCCACGAAGCTTTTGCGGCGAGCGATCCGAAACGATCTTCGTCAACATCAGCCGCCAGCAAGCGACTGTCGCGCGGTGTGAGATTGTCGGTGGGGTTAAGACGGTCGGCTCGGCCCCACGCAATGATCTGTTGACCGAGACGAAAATCCAGCGCGCCGGCACGTGCATCCAGGTACGCCTCGCGCACTCGAGTAACGCCGTTGCCATCACTACGAAAATCTTCGCGGCCACCATAGGCTTCGGCGAAGACGCCCAGCCCATTCTCGAAACGTTTATCCAGTTTCAGCCAGGTCGAAGCAGTACCGATATTCCCGCGATCGTCGTAGAGGCGATTGGAAGACCAGTAACCGCTACGCAGCGAGCCTGTCAGGCCGAGCGCATTCAGTTTGCCGAGCAGAGCAGGGCGCTGGTCAGCGGCGTTATCGGGCGGTGCCAAATCCGGCGCCAGATCGGGAGCAGTAGCGGGTACCGTATTCTGGCTCGCGGTGTCCGGCGATTCTTTTGCATCACTGCGTGATTCGGCGCGCGGTTGCGCCGCTGTTGCAGCTGCGTCCTGAGCACTCGCGCAGCCTATCCCGCTGCCCAGCAGTACTGCAAAGAGACAAATCGAGACCCCGGAAAGCCGGGGCCGTTTGGCGGATAACTGATGACTTCGACGGACCACACGCATTTACTGCTGTTCCATGTAGCGCGTTGTGAAGTAATCATCCTTCACGCCAATATTGACTTTGAAGTTGTCGATAGTGATGACGGTGCTGTGGCCGGTCTGCAGATTGCGCGCCTCGAGCACACCTGCCTGCCATTTTTTCTTGACCGGATCGACTTCCTTGTAATGCTTGTAGCGCGCTTCCTTGAGCAGTTCACCTGCCTCATCGTAGGCGACCGATTTCAAGGTGACGAAATTGTCTTTCTGAATCCAGACGATGCGCTTGGAATAGCCGGTATTGGCTTTGATGGTACCGTCCTTGGGTATGGACTCGATCACGAAGCAGGGTGTGCCATCGACCTCTTCGTCTTTGAGCATGGTGTGAGTCCACTCCTTGACCTTGTGTCCGATCACATCGCCGTAAGAAAAATCAGTGCCCACAAAGCTGTCTTTTTTGTTCGACGAAATCAGCCGCCGCACTTTCTTCACGCTGGGCAGATAGATCCAGATGTCATCATCCTTGTCCGTGTGCTCGATCAGCATGGAGACCGTGCCTTTGACATCGGTAGGCTCCAGAAAGCGCGTCATGCGTTTGTTATCGATGCCGTTGGGCTCGAGCTTGCTCGTGCCGAAGGTCTTGCGAACTCGTTTCTGACCCGACTTGTTCGTCAGCGTCATCGTGCTCTCGGAAGTGGAGTCGGCGTATTTCGCGACCATGAAATTCTTGTCCATGATTTCGGTCGCCGACAGCGCCCAGGCTTTAGTGGGGAGGGTGCCCATCAGAAGGGCGCTCAGACCGAGTGCGGCGACCATAGCCAGTCCCGCGCGTTTGTTTCCGGATGTCGTGTTCACATCACCTCCATTAAAAATGAATTTAGGTCGGAATTTCAGTACCAGTGCTGGCATGACTGTTAATGCCGCTGTCACGCTCACTAACATGGCGGTGCCGATCAGGATGGCGTTCCAGGTGTGTGGGTAGTAGCCACGTGAACCTGCCTGCACCGCATAACCACCCGCGACGGCCGAGGCCACGAACAGACAGGCCTTGCCGGCTGTCTTGAGTACCTTGCGGAACGCAGCATCAACATCGGTGCCGCGCGCGATTTCCTCGCGCAGACGGAACAGCATGTAGATCGCGTAATCCGCACCGATACCGATCGCCAGCGCCGAGGTCAGCGCAGTAGGTACATTCAGGCGCATGCCGAGCCAGCCCATCAGCCCCATATTCACCAGCACCGAGAGCAGCAAAGGTGTCACCACCAGCACGCCTGCAATCAGCGAACGGAATACCAGCGCTGCAGCGATGAAGACCACGCTGGCAATCTGCACCACGTTCAGGATCTTGTCCTTGACGATGACCTCAGTGATTGCAGCGCTCTGAGCGACGCTGCCACCAATATTCACGCGTATATTGGGCGGAAATTTTTGCGCGACAAAGCCCTGGATGTCTTTCCAGAGCAGATGGAGATCTGACGTGCTGTCGCTGTGCGTGAAGATGACCATATTTGCCATCTTGTAGTCGTAATCGACATAAGGATCGAAATCACCTGGCTCTCCCGACATCGAATACAGCAGCAGATACTCGGCAATCGTCGCTTGCTGGTCCGGAATGCGGAAGAACTCGGGCTTGTCCGCGTTCATCGACTGATTCATGCGCTTGATGAATTCGGAAATCGAAATCACTTTGCCGATGTTAGGCTGCGCCGTGATGAAGGTCTGCAATTCGTCCATTGCCTTGAGAACCGCCGGGTCCTTGATCGCATCGGGTTGATCGCCTTCGATCATCAGATAGATGTTATTCGTGCCGGCCATGCGCTCATTGAGCTTTTGGTCTGCCACCATCAGTGGCAAATCGGGATCGAAGTACTTCTTCAGCGCGCTCTCGATTTTGAGCTGGGTCATGCCTGCAATTGCAACGGCAACGATGATGCCGGCGGCAATGAAGATACGTGAGCGCTTCTCACCCAGCATCAGGTCAGCATAAAAGCCGGTGATGCGATCCCACACACGTTCTTCGCGCTCCATGCGCGCCTCTTTCTCACCGGGTGGAGGCAGAACGGCACGCAGTGCGGGAATGAAGGTCATTTCAATGACCAGCACCGACAGAATGCCGATGCCAGCAAAAATACCGAAGACTCGAATCGAGACGATATCAAAGATCATCAGCGACAGGAAACCGGCGGCAGCGACCAGTCCAGCAGTCAGCATCACGGGTCCGATCTTGACGATCGATTCAACTACCGCCATGCGGTTGGCTTCACGCGGCGAGAGCGCGGGATTCGCGCGCAGCAGGTTGTACTCTTCGTAATAACGCTTGAGCATCTGGACCGCATGTCCCGCACCGACGGCAAGAATCAGAATGGGCGTTGACATGTTGAAGATATCCAGCGGTACACCTGCCAGTCCCATGAAGCCTTTGCCCCAGGTCACGGCAACGATGGGTGTGACCAGCGGTAGTATCAGCCCTTGTATTGTGCGGAAGGCTTCGTAGTGGATGATGCCGATCACACCAATCGCAATCAGCAATAGCAGACCACCGCGTCCCGAGAACTGCTCCAGCAGCGCAAGAAATGCCGGGTAGCCAGTCACCACAATATCCACTGAATCATCGCGCTCGGCTGCGACGATATCCTCGATCTTTTTGTTGACATAGCTGAATCCGCCTTTGCCTTCTTTCAGCTCTGCGGGTGTCGCGTCACGCACTTCGGCGAGCACGGTAATCGTCTTGAAGTCGTTGGAAACCACCGAATTCATATAGGCCGTGTTCCGCTGCAAAGCATCTTTCAGCGCGGCCATCTGCTCGGGGGTGGTGGGCACATCGGTCATCATCTGCCGCACTTCCATGCCTTCTTCGGTGCCGCGTATATCCTTTGCGCGGCGTGCCGACACTGACAACAGATTGGCTTTCACCACGCGCGGTGTTTCACGCAGCTTGCCCGTAATACGCTGGACTTTCTCCAGCACCTTGGGATCGAACACATCGCCGTTTTTCGGCGTAATACCGATCACACCGACATAGCGCGATCCGAACACTTCTTCGACCTTGAGTGTGGTGGCGACGAAAGGATGCGAGCGCGGGACGATATTGTTGGGGTCAATAATCACGGTCAGCGCCTGTCCACGGAAATGCAGGAAAACAGTGGCAATCAATACCGCTGCGAGCACGGCCCAGCGAAAACGAACGATGAATTCTATGTAACCGCGCATGGGCCGGTCTCCTTGTTGTCGTTGTTGTGTGGAATGCCACCCCGAAGATGAGGCGCTTCAGACGGGGGCGACGGGCGATCGTGGATCACAGACACCGTATCGGCTCTTAGACCAATCGATAGTGCCGACCGATCGCTACGCCACCGAAGCAAGCCACATCTTAACAGAACGATCGTTCTATTTGTGGTCGGTCGAGTATTTGTTGAGGATGCGTCCGGTGTTTGTCAGGGTGCACCCGGGCTTGAGCAGGGTTCTTTGCGAATTTGAAAATACAAATTAATTTTTTGATATGTTGGGGAGGCGTTGAATAAGTCCACGTTGTACGGCGAACCAGCGTCGCCGTGCGACGCGGGGCCACGCCAAATCAAGGACTCATCACGAATGATTTTGCAGAAAGACTTTCCGGCTCTCTTTCATGAGCGCTTTCTCAGGTATTGCCATTGTCTCGTCAGTGATCGTTTGGGTCGTAGCCGTTACACTGACGGATTCTTGTTGGAGGTCTCATGCACACCGTAATCGATAGCACCGCAGTCAGCACCTTGTTTACCCATGCCCGGAGCCAGAACGGCTGGACGGATCGTCCCGTGAGTGATCAGCAGCTCGAAGATCTTTATGAGCTGATGAAATTTTGCCCGACCTCGGCCAACAGTCAGCCGGCCCGCCTGGTGTTTTTGCGAACGGCCGAAGCAAAGGAGCGCCTGCGGCCAGCGCTCTCGCCGGGCAATGTGGACAAGACCATGAGCGCACCGGTAGTCGCCATCATTGCGCACGACACTGATTTTCATACGCAGCTGCACAAGACATTTCCGCACAATCCGGATTTCGCTGCGATGTTTACTGGCGACGAAAAACGTGCGGTGCGTGAGAGCTTCGCTTTTCGCAATGGCTCGCTGCAGGGCGCATATCTGATCATGGCCGCGCGTGCGATCGGACTGGATTGCGGCCCCATGTCGGGATTCGACAATGCACTGGTCGACAAGACCTTCTTCGACAGCGGCAGCGTGAAATCAAATTTTCTGTGCGCACTGGGTTATGGCGATCCATCAAAGGTGATGGATCGCTTGCCGCGGCTGACATTCGGTGAGGCCTGTCAGCTACTGTGAGGTTTATCCCAGTATTTTTCGGTTGTTCTTGACAGAGATGCCGAGTGCATACGGCTGCAGGGTCGCTTCGCTGACACCGTAAGCCATCATGAAACGATTCAGCAGCGCCTGTTCCTCGGGCGCTGCCACACCATCCGAGAGCAGGGAGTCATACAGGTTGAGCAAGACGCAAAGCTTCTGATCTTCATTCAGCAAAGTCGCTGACTCAGCCAGAAACGCATCGACATCTTTGGATTTTGCGTACTTGCCCGCATCGTCGAACAAGGCTTTGTCGTTGCCCAGCGCCTGCAGGACTTGTCCGATTTCCTCAGCCTCGACCTCGCCATCGGCATGAATCATGTGTAGCAAGCCCACTGCGAGAACCAGTTTTGGTGTCAGCGCGGGTGGCGCGCCTTTGAACATGTCAAACAATCCCATGGATAAACTCCTTCAATTACGTTGTGATCGAATGCCGCGTCGGCCTTGGCCGGCTAAGCGTACAGGCTTGAAATTGCCAAAAAAATATCGGAACTCTCTGCGCCAGCGGTGATGGTAACGCATTGGTTGCCGGACGCCGGACGCCGGACGCCGGACGCCGGGCGTCGCGCCGAGTATTCACTCAACAGCGTTCAGGTCAGCATCATCGTCCTGCCTAGACGCAGTGTTTCCAGCATTCGTACACATTTTGTTCAATCCGTTTGCCAATCATCCTGCCGTGCGCGCGCAGGCATGGTGGAAGGGCTTTGGCCGAGCTGACCAATCGGGCTTCCCAGCGCTAGGGTTATTCGTCAGCCCGGGAAAATAATTGTGATACAGTAACTTTCGCTTATTGAAAGCGTGTCAGCACGCCAGCGGTTCCTCACGGCGAGCGCAGTTGCGTCAAATGCAGTATCGGTCTCACGAGTTTGATTTCCAGTATCGATTGGAGCCAAAGCCGGATGAATTCGATTTTGCCGTTTTTGTTTGACCTGCTGGCATATACGGCCGTATTCGTCATTATCGTGCTGGGCCTTGGCGTCATTGCCAGCATGATGGGTATCTTCAATTTCGCCCACGGTGAGTTTCTCCTGCTGGGTGCCTACAGCGTATTTTTTCTCGACAGAGCCGGTGTGCCGCCATGGATGGGCATGGTGTGTGCGCCCATCATCGTGGGCGTGGTCGGTCTGTTTCTCGAACGCTTTGCGATTCGACGCTTCTATGCGACACCGGTAGTTGCCATGCTCGGCACCTACGCAATTGGCCTGGTCATTCGCGAAGCGGTTCGTACTGCGCTCGGTGGTCAGTTCTATACGGTAGTAGCGCCGCTCGATGGTCCCATCATGTTCGGGGATCTCGCGATTTCCAAATGGCGCAGCGTCGTGATTGTGGTCACTTTGCTGGTGCTGCTGGGTTGCTGGCTCTTGTTCAAGAAAACAAATTTCGGACTCAAGGTTCGCGCTGCACTGGAAAATCCCATGCTGGCACGCGCCTCCGGTATCCCCGTCAATCGTGTTTACTCCGTTACCTTTGCTTTTGGTGCTGCTCTGGCAGGTCTCGCCGGCGCACTGATGGTGCCTTTGTATCCCCTGAACGCCGATATGGGCGTGACCTTCCTGATCAAAGCGTTTTTGGCAGTCATGCTGGGTGGTGTGGGTGGTTTGCAAGGATCAGTTGCTGGATCGACCCTGGTTGGGTCAATAAGTGCTGCCTTACCTTGGGTCATCAAGCCCGTGGTGGCAGATGTGATGGTGTTTGTCATTGCCATTATGGTAGTGAAATTCCGGCCAGATGGCCTTCTTTCTAAACGGAGGAGTTAGTCAAATGAGCGACAAGAAACACAACGATCACCTCGAGTCCTACTCGCGGCGTTTATTTGCACAGCGCACAAGTCTGATGGCCGGTCTGGTTGCCCTCGGCGGTGGCAGTTATCTTTTGCAGCCCAAAGGCGTGTGGGCGGCTGATCCGATCAAGGTCGGTATTGCGACTGACCTGACGGGTCCGATCAGTTGGGGTGGTATTCCGAATGCCAACGTCGCCAAGATGGTGATCGAGGAAATCAATAAAGGTGGTGGCCTGCTCGGCCGTCCGCTGCAAATGATTCTTGAAGATACTGCGACCAATGAGCAATTGGCCGTGACCAAGGTTCGCAAACTGGTTACGCAGGACAAGGTGGATGTCGTCTTCGGTGGCATCACCAGCTCCATGCGTAATGCGATCAAGGACACCATCGTCAATCGCGGCAAGACTCTGTACATCTACCCGCAGCTGTACGAAGGCAAGGAGTGCACGCCCAATCTGTTCTGCACCGGGCCATCCCCTGCGCAGCAGTGCGACACCTTTATCCCATGGCTGATCAAGAATGGCGGCAAAAAGTTCTACCTGCCTTCCGCTGACTATGTGTGGCCTCACACACTCAACGAATACGCCAAGAAAGTCATCAAGAAGCATGGTGGTGAAGTCATCGGAGAAGAATACTTCCCGGTTGACCATACCGAGTACAGCGCAACGGTCAACAAGATCATGACCTCGGGCGTGAATGTGGTGTTTAACACGACCATTCCACCCGGTGTGGGCGCGCTCTTCAAGCAATTGCATGAAGCCGGATTCGGTAAAAAAGGTGGTCGTCTGGCCTGCGTGTACTACGATGAAAACGCGCTGGGTATCACGCCCGCAAACGAGATTGAAGGCCTGGCAACTTGCCTCGACTATTTCTCGGCCATTAATGACCCGATGGGCGCCAAGATCTTCAACAACTACAAGGCGCAGTTCGGTGACAAGTCGCGTTTCTGCGCAGGTGGCGGTGCAACCGGTATGTGGCGTGGTCTGATGCTCTGGGCCGAAGCCGTCAAGGAAGCCAAGAGCGTCAAGCGTGATGCAGTGGCAGCGGCACTCGACCATGCAAAACTGAAAGATGGTCCTGGCGGCGGCTGCGAAATGGTCCCAGGTACGCGTCACCTGAAGATGAACATGTACATCGCCGTCTCCAAAGGCGGTCAGTACAAGGTCGTCGAATCAAGCAAGATGGTGGCGCCGGGAGAGTGCGCATAAAGCGTTGTGCTAGCCGGAGGGCAGGCCTGCGGGCTTGCCCTCCTTGTAAATTCCCCATCAAGAGCCTCAAGCCATGCAAGAAGTTCGCTCACCTACGATTAACGTGTTGACGGTCATCGAGATAGCACTATTGCTGCTGGCCTTGGTTTTGCCGCCGTTTCTTGAAAACTTCTGGGTTCTGTTCGTCACCAAGATTTTTATCCTGGCGTTGCTGGCGATTTCCTTTGACCTTGTCTGGGGTTATGCCGGCATCATGAGTTTTGGACAGGCACTCTTTTTTGGTGTCGCAGGTTACTCGGTCGCCTTGCTATCGCAAAAAACGGGCGTCAGTTCCGTGTTTGTTTTGTTGCCGGTGGCCGCCACGATCGGCTTGGTACTTGCATTCCTGATGGCGCTGCTCGTCATTTTAGGCAAGCGTATTCCCTCTCTGGCTTTCGTCGCACTGGGCACCATGACGGGCTCGTATGTGATCGAGCGGCTTGCACGTGGCTGGTCGTATGTCGGTGGACAGAATGGTATTTCCTCACTGGCTCGCCTGACGGCGGGTGAATTGGAAATTGAGGAGGGCATGCTGTTTTGCTACATGGCGCTGTTCCTGCTGATCGTGATTTATCTTGGCTGTCGATGGCTGGTGCGATCGCAATTTGGTCTGGTGTTGGCGGGTATTCGTCAGCAAGAAAGCCGTATTGCCTTTCTGGGCTATAACGTCCAAACCTTCAAGGCGGTGATTTTTTCTCTCGCTGGCATGATTGCCGGCATATCTGGCGCACTGTTCGCTTTTCATGAGGGTTTTGTCGGCCCCGGCCAGCTTGGCCCGGTACTCTCGACGCAAGCAGTGCTGTACGTACTATTTGGTGGCGTGGGCACCCTGGTCGGCGCCATCATTGGCGTGACGGTACTGGATCTGATGAATTTTCTTTTGCCACAGGTCGAGTTTTTTGGCCCGACTGTCAAAAATTTTCTTGAGACAGGTTGGCCGATTTTGCTGGGCTTGCTGCTGTTGGCGACCGTGCTGTTCCGTCCAACCGGGCTGATGGGCTTCGTGATGCGCGATCGAAGTCGCAATTTCTTTTTCGGTAAAAAAGACGATAGCGTCGCGACCAACAAAACTGATACAGGGGTTCAATCATGAGCCTGCTGCAAGTTCGTGGTGTATCGAAAATTTATGGAACACTGACCGCGCTGTCATCGGCTGACATGGTCGTTGATGATCATGAGTTTCATGGCCTGATTGGCCCGAATGGTTCCGGTAAAAGTACCTTGCTCAAATGTCTGGCAGGTGCAGAGATTCCGACGGCCGGCACGATTCATCTGGCGGGTAAGGACATCACGACGCTCACACCGCAAGAGCGCTCGCGTGCAGGCCTGAGCCTAAAGTTTCAAATCACGGCGATACTTCCCGAGATCGCCGTGTACGACAATATGCTCATCGCATTGCAGGCGCATCAATCCATCTGGGGCCTGCTGCGTTCAAGTTCGCGCGAGAGTTTGCATGCGGAAGTCATTCATTATCTGGATCGTTTCCGTCTCAGAGAGCGTCAATACGATCTGGCAGGAGAGCTTTCGCACGGTCAGCAGCAGTGGCTGGAAATTGCGATGGCCCTGGCGCTCAAGCCCAGACTGCTGCTGCTCGATGAACCCACGGCAGGCATGAGCCCGCAAGAGCGTCGTGCAACGGGTGAGTTGCTGCAGCCTATCAAAGCGCAATGCTCACTGCTGATCGTCGAGCACGATCTCGACTTCATCAAGGATATTTGTGATTCTCTGACGGTGCTGGATCAAGGACAGATCATTGCCTCTGGCCCAACCAGCGATGTGCAAAACGATGCCCGTGTCAAAGAGGTTTATCTCGCCCATGTCTAATTCGCCGCTTCTGGTCGCTGACAAACTCTGTACCTACTACGGTCACAGTCAGGCGCTGTTCGATGTTTCACTGTCGATACCCGCCGTGGGTGGTGTGGCCATTCTTGGACGAAATGGTGCGGGCAAGACGACGCTGCTAAAAACGATTGCGGGTGAACTGCTCGCACAGCGGGGCAGTCTTTCGTTTCATGGCGAGAGTATCGATAGCGCTGCGATAGAGCAGCGGGCTTCCCGGGGCTTGGGCTATGTGCCGCAAGACCACGGTATATTTGCGCGTCTGACGGTGAGAGAAAATTTGCAGGTGGGCGCCTTGCGCGAGTCCAACAGCGACCGGGCGATTGAAGAGATGGTCGCGCTCTTTCCAAGACTGGGGCAGCGTATGTCGCAAGCGGCGGGCACATTGTCAGGCGGCGAGCGAAAGATGCTGGCCATCAGTCGCGCACTACTGGGTCGTCCCAGCATGCTGTTGCTTGATGAGCCCACCGAAGGTGTCTGGCATGGCGTGATCGAGGAAATCACCGAGCGACTGCGCGAGCTTGCGCAAGGTATCGCAGTCGTGATCGTCGAGCAGCATGTCAAGATGGCCTTGAGTATTTCACAGCACTGTTATGTGATGGATCGTGGTCATATCGCGCTTTCAGGAGCATCTGCTGCGATTCGCGATGACCCTGAACTTGAACGTCTCCTCTCGCCTTGAAGCGCTATTGGCGAGTATTGAAAGTAACAACCGTTTAACTGGCAGCACTTTCTTAAACTATAAAAAATCAGGAGGATCCGATGGCAGTCCAACAACCCACCGCAGAACAAGTTCGTGCCGCAGCTGATGAGGTCGGGCTTGCCTTGACCGACGACGACATCAAGTCCTACCAGGGTCTGATGGCGGGTAGCATCGCCGCCTATAACATGATTGATCACATGGCAGATGAACTGCCGGCTGTGAAATATCCTCGTACGCCGGGTCACTTTCCTTCACCTGAAGACAACAAACAGAACGCCTGGTACGTCAAAACCTCGATCAAAGGCGCGAGCGCAGGACGTCTGCAAGGCAAGCGGGTCGCGATCAAAGATAACGTGATGGTCGCCGGCGTGCCGATGATGAATGGTTGTTCCATCCTTGAGGGTTATGTACCTGACGTGGATGCGACCGTGGTCACACGTCTTCTTGATGCTGGTGCGGAGATCGTTGGCAAGACGCATTGCGAGTCGTATTGCATTTCGGCTGGTAGCCACACTGGTGCAAAAGGACCGGTTCACAATCCGCTGAAGATGGGCTACTCGGCAGGAGGCTCATCATCAGGTACTGCAGTAGCGGTTGCACTCGGCGAAGCCGACTTGGGTATTGGTGGTGATCAGGGCGGTTCTATCCGTATGCCAGCTTCCTGGTCCGGTATCGTTGGCATGAAAGCGACCCACGGCTTGGTGCCTTACACCGGCATCATGCCGATCGAGATTTATGTTGATCACACCGGCCCGATGACCCGAACCGTTGCAGACAATGCGCTCATGCTCGAGGTGATTGCGGGACACGATGGCTATGACCCTCGTCAGTATGGTCCAGCCCCGGATTTGAATTACACGAAAAAGCTTGATGCGGGCGTCAAGGGCATGCGTATCGGCATTCTCAAGGAAGGATTTGGTCGTCCCGAATCCGAGGCAGCCTCGGATGCCAAAGTCAAAAAAGCTGCCGAGCTGCTCGCCAAACTGGGCGCGGTTGTCGAAGAGATTTCCATTCCCGAGCATCTGATCGGACCCGCGCTATGGACGCCAATTGGTGTGGAGGGCATCGCGCAAACGATGATGTTTGGCGATGGTTACGGCCTGTCGCGTCCTGATCTGTATGTCACCAGCCTGATTGACAAGCTGCATGGATGGAATCTGCGCGCCAATGAGTTGTCCGAGACAACGAAGGTGATGACGGTGCTTGGCACCTATATCAAAAAGCACCACGGCAGCCATTACTACGGCAAAGCGATGAACATCACCCGTCGTCTGACCGCGGCTTATGATGCAGCGCTTGCGAAATATGATTTGCTGCTATTGCCCACCATGCCCATGAAAGCCACCAAGCTGCCACCGGCTGATGCGAGCCGCGAAGAATACTTCGCGCGTGCGCTTGAGCAGATTGGCAATACCTGCCCCTTCGATATTTCGCATCACCCGGCTCTCACCGTGCCTTGTGGTCTCGTCGATGGTCTGCCGATCGGCTTGATGCTGGTTGGTAAGCACTTTGATGAAGCGACTATCTACCAGGCTGGTAATGCTTTTGAGAAGGCAGGTGACTGGAAAACGATGTAAACCAGATTTTCCTCGCTCTGCAGTCTATTCAGCGCTCATCTCCGGAGGGAGGTGGGCGCTTTTTTGTTCAGGTAGTTTCCGGTCTGCGGTGGGACTAGTGCGCTTCTTCCTCACGCATCTTGATCAACTCTGCTGCTGTCAAGTCAACGGCCTTTCCATCCACTGAAACAACGATACCCGTGTTGGTTTTAATGGCTAGATCTTGCGCAGCTCGGGCTGCACGTTCCATGGCCGCGAAAGAGCCTGCTAAATCTGGATCAGATGATAGGCGAATGTCTCTTGTGTTCATTTATTACTCCAGTCTATGAGCTTGGGGTGCATGCCAGAGCTGTCATCGAACTAACGGGACAGGTTCTTACTACCGGGGTTCGCAAAGACATCGAAACGTGCCATCAGAAGCTTTTCCACTCATCCAGCGGCAAGCCGTCGGCGCCGATCGTGGCATTGAAGGCGGCGATAAAATCCGCATGTTCTTCCCGCCATTGACGTTCTTGTTCAAGCCGCACTACCTCGCGAAGGTGCTTGTCACATACTTGGGATATGTTGATGTCCAATAAGCTTGCGGCCTCCAGCACGCCGGTACTCAGGCTGATCTTGATCGAGCGCTTGCCCTGCTGGTCGGGGTGGGGCCGTCGAGTGGTACGTGGAGGGGACATTGGGTCGCTATGCGCATGCAATAATGCGCGTAGCTTAACTTGCATTTTCTGGGTAAGTCGAGGCCGGAATGCGGCACTGATGAACACAATCTCTAGCTCAGCATCGACGCTGACCAAAGCTGACCGTTACCCAATTCAATCCGCCGCAATACCCTGACACCCGCAAGCTGGAAGATGATGAGATCAGTTTTCATCGGACGCCACGCATGTCACTCGATCGCCCCTTGCTGTTTGCGCTGCGAGGCAGCGAGTCGCTAGGCGCAAAGATTGCGCATCATTTGGGCATTCCGCTGGCTGCGCATGAAGAGCGTGAATTCGAAGATGGCGAGCATAAAGCGCGGCCTTTGGAGAATGTGCGCGGGCGTTGTTGTTATGTGCTACACGCACTGCATGGCGATGTATCGCACAGTGCTAATGACAAGCTCAATCGTCTGTTGTTTTTCATTGCGACACTCAAGGATGCGTCAGCCGATCTTGTAAGCGCGGTCGTGCCTTATCTGGCGTATGCACGCAAAGACCGCAAGACCAAGCCGCGTGATCCGGTCACTGTGCGCTATGTCGCGCAGCTGTTCGAGGCCATGGGTACCGATGCCTTGCTGGCGCTGGAGGTACACAACCCGGCCGCATTTCAGAATGCCTTTCGTTGTCCCACAGAGCAGCTCGATAGTGCCGGGCTGTTTGTACGACCTATTGCAGGCAAGCTCGGACCCGGTGAGGTGGCGGTGGTGTCACCGGATGCCGGTGGTGTGAAGCGCGCCGCATTGTTTCGCGAGCGGTTATCGCAAGCACTGGGTCGTCCCGTGAGCATGGGTTTTGTAGAAAAATATCGCAGTGCCGGGCTGCTCAGTGGCGAGCTGCTGGTGGGGGAGGTTGCGGGACGTCAGGTGCTGTTGTTTGATGACTTGATCAGCAGTGGTCAGACGCTGGTACGTGCTGCGACTGCTTGTCGTGCTCAGGGTGCCGCTAGCGTATGGGCGGCGGCGGCCCATGGACTCTTCAATGCCGATGCCTTGCGGGGTCTGGGTACCGGGCCGATTGATCGGATTTTTGTCAGTGATAGCGTAAACATCGTGGGGCTGGAGGGCACGCTGCTTCAGGCCAAGCTTGAGGTGGTGAGCTGCGCTGTATTGCTCGGCGAAGCGATTCGGCGCTCTCACGAAGGTGGATCCATCGTTGCGCTGATGCAGTCCTGATGCTGCTGCGCTAGCGCCAGCCAGTCCATGGCGCGTTGTGTCCACAGGGCGGGTTGCGTGCAATCGATTTCATCCAGGTGGCGTATCGCGATGCGTGCGCGTATACCTGCCCGCAGCGACTGATAGAAATGCACCAGTGCAGCGGGTGGCGTATCTTGCGACTGCGCGAAATAAGTCTGCAGCAGCACGTCGGCCAGGGTAGGTGCTTGCAATCGTTCGCAGTCCAGCGCCAAAAACGCGATTTCGTCCGCCGCATCCAGCGTGCGCAGGTCGCGCGAGAACTCAAGACAATCAATCACCGTGATGTCTCCGGCGATGCAGACATGCTCGGCACGCAGATCACCATGACCTTCGACGATATGTCCCTCACGAATACGTGCATCAAACCACGCGGCCTGCGATTGCAGGATCGCTCGCTGTGCATCACATAGCATGCGCACTTTGTCTGAGGCCAGAGATTGCCTATGCGCGAGTAGTGCACCCTCGTTGCGATCGATTTCCGCTTTTAGCGATGCGCGCCATACATCAGGATCAGGCCGCAGCTTTGGCAGATCTCGATGAAAATCAGCGATACGCGCGGCCACGCGCTGCATGACGGCGGCATCGGCAGCACCATGTGTCAGTGCATGGGCCAGCATGCCGGTTTCGGGCAGGCGTCGCATTTGCACCAGACAATCGATGCGTTCCTGAGAAGTACCGAAGCACAGCTTGCCATCGGCATCACGCGAGAGTGTCTCCACGCTCAGGTACACATCCGGTGCGAGACGACGATTCAGTCGCAGCTCTTCGTGGCAGTAAAAGCAGCGCGTATCGACGGCACGAAAATCCACGTAGTCGGTGCATACCGGCTTCTTGAGTTTGAACACGTGGTGGCCAGCCAGAAAAACCCAGGACATATGCGTTTCGATCACGTCGACCTGCGTGACCCCCGCGCCATAACTATCAGGTTGGCGTAAAAAATCGAGTGTGGCTTGGATGGAAGCAGACATGATCGTCGTGCAGCTTTCTGAAAACGCAGGCCTAGCCGCGCCGCCGTGGCACAACGCTCGCGTACAGCATCGGTGGACGGTGACGGAAGAAACGCTGCTTGATGCCTTCGACGACCCACAGATAGCTCATGACCAGCAGTGTCAGCACGCCAAAAAAGCTCGCAGGTGGCGGTGTAAAACCGAAGTAGACACCCAGTGCGGTATAGGGCAAAGCAATGGCCAGCAACACCACCGCGATGGATGAGGTGATCAGCAGCGGATGCGGTCGACTGCGCAAGGGATTGCCGCGCGTGCGAATCACAAAAATCACCAGTACCTGTGTGCAGAGCGATTCAATGAACCAGCCGGTCTGGAACAAGGCCTCGTTGGCATTGAAAAGCCTTAGCAGTATCCAGAATGTCAGCAAATCAAACACTGAGCTGACCGGGCCAATCACCCACATGAAGTCGCGCACCAGCGTGATATCGAGTGGCAGCGGACGATTCAATTCATCGTTATCGACGGCATCAAAAGGTATTGCGACCTCCGACAGGTCATAAAGGATATTGTTGAGCAGTATCTGCACGGACTTCATCGGCAAGAAGGGTAGAAACAGTGCTGCACCTGCCATGCTGAACATATTGCCGAAGTTCGAGCTGGTGCCCATCATCAGGTACTTCATCACATTGCCGACGGTGCGACGTCCCTCAAGTACCGCGAGCTGCAGCACATTCAGATCCTTTTGCAGCAAGATCATGTCGGCGGCGGCTTTGGCGATATCCACGGCAGTGTCTACCGAGAGTCCGACATCTGCTGCTTGCAAAGAGGGAGCGTCATTGATACCGTCACCAAGATAACCAACGACATGACCGCGCGCTCTGAGTGCAGCAATAACGCGACCTTTTTGCGAGGGATTGAGGCGGCAGAAAAGATTCGCAGTTTCTGTCCGTGCCTGCAGCGCAATATCATCAAGCTTCTCAATGTCGGAACCTAAAACGACAGCCTCAATCGGCAGCTGCAGCGCATGAAAAATATGCTGGGTAACGCGCTCACTATCGCCTGTCAATACCTTGATCGAGACACCGAGTTCTGCAAGCGACCGCAGTGTGTCACCTGCGCTGGCTTTGGGTGGATCAAGAAACGCGGCGAAGCCGGCCAGTACCAGCGCTGATTCATCATCAACGACCGCATGCGGATGATCGGGGGGAACCGCTTTGCAGGCAATCGCAAGCACTCTGAAGCCTTCATCTTCGAGTGCATCGCAGGTGGCGCGTACAGTGGCCAAACCGTCGTCATCGAGCAATAGCGTATTGCCTGCGTTCTCGTAATACAGACAGGCGCGCAATATGTCGGCCGGTGCACCCTTGACCACCAGCGTGCGTGCAGAATTTTTTTCCAGCAGAACGGAGACTCGCCGTCGCTCAAAATCAAAAGGCACTTCGTCGATCTTGCGCCAGTCACGTGTGTCTATCGTTTCATGTTCGAGAATGGCGACATCCATGGGGTTGTGCAACCCGCTTTCAAACCAGCTGTTCAGGTAGGCAAGCTCGAGCACGCGCGCACTATCTGCGCCAAGCGGATCGACGTGTGACTGCATGCTGATCTTTGCTTCGGTCAGCGTGCCTGTTTTGTCAGTGCACAGCACATCCATCGCGCCCAGATCGGAGATCGCCGTTTGGCGTTTTACGATCACCTTCTCGCGCGCCATGCGCAAGGCACCGCGCGCCAGCGTCACCGACACCACCATGGGCAGCAGCTCGGGTGTGAGTCCGACAGCCAGTGCCAATGCAAACAAAAAAGATTCCGCCCAGGGTTTGTGCGAGAGCAGACTCATCAGCAGCACGATCAGCACCATCAGCATGGTCAATCGCATGATCAATGCATTGAAGCGCCGCGTGCCGATATCAAAAGCCGTGAGTGTCGCGGGTTGCCCCAGATGTCCCGCGATGCTGCCCATCTCGGTGGCAGCTCCGGTACGAACGATCAGCAGTTTGGCGCTACCTGACAACACGGAGGATCCCATGAACATCGCATGGGTCGCGCTTTGTATGTCGCAGGCATCGGCGGGTACCTCGACGCGTTTCTCCGACGGGCCGGATTCACCGGTCAGCACTGATTGGTTCACGAAGCAGTCGCGTGCTTCAATCACGATGCCATCCGCGGGCACCAGATCGCCGGCCTTCAGCAGCACCAGATCGCCGGGCACGAGCTCGGTCAGCGGGATGGACTGTTCAGTGCCGTCGCGCAGCACACGCGTAGACAGCGCAATCGATTGACGCAGCATCTCGGCCGCGCGCTGTGCGCGATGCTCCTGCGCTAAATCCAGCGTCACGCTCAACAACACGATCACGTTGATGATGAAGAAATTGGTGAATTCGCCCAGCAGCGCCGACAGGGTGCTCGCCACAAGCAGAATCAGCACCAATGGATTGCGGAAGTGACCAATGAATTGCAACCACACGGGCGGCGTGCGTGTCTCGACAAAACGGTTAGGGCCCCATTGTTGGAGCAGCGTGGCCACTTGCGCGCTACTCAGGCCCTGCTGCACATCCGGTGGTGCGGGTGGCGTTTGCCACCACAGGTCGGCTGCAGCGGCAGGGGCGCCGGTCCGGGTGCGATCAGCGCTGCGGATCATGGGTCTATCCCTGTTATTTGAGGGTGTCGGAGACGTCGACCTGACCCCAAAACCACGTAGAATTGCCCTGTAGCAAGTGATGGGCTGTCATGGCATTGGTGGGGCAGGTCCATGACCGATACTGCGGGTTTTGCAGGGCAGCGGTTTGCCAATTCGCAGTGGCTTGCACCCTGGCCGTAGATCTGTAAACGCAGGGCAATAAACCGATTGCAAAGCGCATGACCTAAGGACCCAAAGCGACTCGAACGATGTCAGGAAATTCAACAATGCCGAACCTCTGTGCAAATTTGTCGAAGCGCATGCCTGTCTCTGGTATCTGCCGTCACGTGATCCAACAAGCCGGTGGACTAGGCTCAGCGCTCGTTTTGACTCTGCTAGCGCTGAGCGTGCCGGCGCTCGCAGTCGACAAGCAGATCGTCATCAAGTTCAGCCATGTGGCCGCCATGGGTACGCCCAAGAGCAAGGCCATCGAGCATTTCAAGCAACTCGCGGAGCGCAACACCGCTGGCAAGGTGCGGGTGGATGTCTATCCCAACAGCACACTCTACAAAGACAAGGAAGAGCTGGAAGCGCTGCAAATGGGCGCGGTGCAGATGCTGGCACCGACCTTGTCTAAATTCGGTCCGCTGGGCATACGCGAATTCGAAGTCTTCGATCTGCCTTTTTTGTTTGAGGACCGGGCGGCGCTGCGGCGCGTGGTGGACGGGCCGGTTGGGCAGCGGCTGTTCGGCATTCTGGAAACCAAGGGCGTTCGGGGTCTGGCTTATTGGGACATGGGTTTCAAGATGATGTCGGCCAATCGTCCGATTCGCGTACCCGCCGATATGCGCGGATTGAAAGTCCGCATACAGGGATCCAAAGTCATTGACGAGCAAATGCGCACGCTCGGTGCCAATCCGCAGGTGATGTCCTTTTCCGAGATGACGCAGGCCTTGCAATCTGGCGTGGTGGATGGTGCCGAAAACCCGCCGCTGAATTTTTATTCCCAAAAGGTGTACGAGGTGCAGAAGCATCTGGCCGTGACCGAGCATGGTTATATGGGTTTTGCTGTGATCGTTAACAAGCGATTCTGGGATGGCTTGGCGCCCGAGATTCGCTCCGGTCTGGAAGCGGCACTCGCCGAAGCCACACGAATGAACAACGCGCTCACCGAGAGGGAGAGTGCCGAGGCAATGCTGGCTATTGCCAAGACCGGTAAAACCACGATTTACAATCCAACGTCGCAGGAAATGGCGCAGTGGCGTCAGGCGCTACTGCCTGTGCACAAAAAAATGGAAGAGCGTATCGGTAAGGACTTGCTGGCGTCAGTCTATAAAGCGCTAGCCAAGGCACCGGATCAGCGATAGCTGGCCAGGCAGCTCAATACCAAGAGACCAAACACGGAAATACCGAACACAAGAACCACACCAATCACATGAATAACAAGAGGAGATAAGGCCATGGATCTAGGAATCAGCGGCAAAAATGCACTGGTATGCGGCGCCAGCAAGGGGCTGGGGCGTGCTTGCGCCGAGGCGCTGGCGAAAGAGGGCGTGAATGTCACGCTGGTGGCACGTACTGCGGCAGCACTGGAAGCGACCGCCAATGAAATACGCCAGCTCGCAGGCGCTCAGGTGACTGTCACCGTGGTGGCCGCCGATATCACCACGCCCGAAGGTCGCAAGCAAGCGCTGGCCGCCTGTCCGCAGCCTGACATTCTGATCACCAATGCCGGTGGCCCGCCGCCGGGTGATTTCCGCAATTGGGAGCGCGAGCAATGGATCGCCGCCGTTGATGCCAACATGCTCACCCCCATCGAACTCATACGCGCAACGGTCGATGGCATGATGGGTCGGGGTTTTGGTCGCATCATCAACATCACCTCCAGCGCAGTGAAAGCACCAATTGACATTCTGGGCCTGTCGAATGGCGCGCGCGCCGGACTGACCGGTTTCATCGCCGGCGTCTCGCGTACCACGGTGCACAAGAACGTCACCATCAACAATCTGCTGCCCGGTCCGTTTGAAACCGATCGCCTGTGGGCGACCTTCGATGCTGCAGCCAAATCCACCGGCAAGGATCTTGATTCACTGGTGGCAGCTCGCCGGGATTCGAATCCTGCAAAGCGTTTCGGCACACCCGCCGAGTTCGGTGCTTTCTGTGCTTTCCTGTGCAGTGCGCACGCCAGCTACATGACCGGGCAGAACATTCTGCTCGATGGCGGCGCTTATCCCGGCACGTTCTGAGCGAGCATATTCTGAGCAGCCCCGCCGGCGCAGGCACCAGCACCAGCGCTTTTCCGATCTCGGTCATGCAAGCGATCACGCGTTATGTGTTCCTTGTTTGGCTGGGGCTGCTCTCGGGAGCGGCCCTGGCGGATCCTGCCGACCACATTCTCGAGCGCGCCTATGTCGTCGACGAAAGCGGCAAGCTCAGTCTGGATCAAGTTCGACAGATGCCCGTGCAGCGCTATGACGGTGTACTCAGTCGTGGCTTCACCGAATCAGCCACCTGGATACGCATCACCGTGGCACCCATGCCCGGGACTCGACCTGGCGAGCCGCTGGCGGTCAGGGTGCGGCCTGTCTATCTGGATGAGATCCGACTGTTTGACCCTCTCGACACCAGCGGTCGGATACGCATCGCGGGGGATCGCACCGAATGGCACGCCAGCGAATTCAAGTCACTCAACCACGGCTTTCTGATCCCCGCGTCTGACGCGCCGCGCGATATCTGGTTGCGGCTCAAGACCACCAGCACCAGTCTGATTCATGTGCAGGTGTTGACGATGGACGAGGCGCAGCATGCCAACCGCATGCAGGAAATGGTCTACGGGCTGATGATGGGAACGCTGCTGCTGTTTTTCCTGTGGGCGGTGCTGCAATGGTCCTTGCAGCGAGAAGCACTGATGGCGGCATTTACGGTCAGTCAGCTGGCGGCGATTGCTTATGCGCTGGTGTATGTCGGCTACGCGCGCCTGATTGGCGGCGAGTACTTAAACGCTATCGTGATCGACAGGTTCTCTTGCGTCGTGTACTGCACCTATGTGGTGGTCGGTATCGTTTTTCACTATTTCATGCTGCGCGAGTTCAAGCCATGGATGCCCGGGCTGCGACTCGTGGTAGCGGCAGGCATCCTGGCTTTTGTGGCCGAGATGGGCTTGCTGGCAGTCGGCAGCACGCTGTCGGCCATGCGCTTGAACCTTACGCTGGTGGCGTTAAGTCCCTTGCTGCTCGCGACGCTTAGTTTCACCTGCCGCGCATGGTCATCGGCGGCAGAAGATGACAGACCGGTGATTCCGAAATGGATGCTGGTCGGGTTTTATTCGCTGCTGGCCGGGGCACTGGTCGTAGCGACCTCGCCGGCCCTGGGGCTTGCCAAGGGGCCCGAGTTCAACCTCCACATGTTTCTGATCCACGGCATCATGACCGGCGTGATCCTGATCGTGCTGCTGCAGTTGCGCGCCTACCGGATCGAAGAATCCCGCAACCGCGCCTACCTGCGCGCCCGATCGGCAGCGCAGCAAATCGAGATCGAAAAGCAGAAATCCCAGCTGCAAGGGCGGTTCATGGAGATGCTGGCGCATGAAGTCAAGACCTCGCTGTCGGTACTGCACATGGTGTTCGGCGTCTCCCGGCTCAACCCCGAAATGCTCGAACATGGCCGCCGCACGGTCAATAACATCAACCAGCTGATCGAGCGTTGCCTGCAAGCCGAGAAGTTCGACGACGACGAAATCATTTCTCATTTTGAAAACTTTCCCGTCGAAGCACTGATCGAAGACCTGCTTTCCAAGCAGCCCGACCGGGCCCGGGTCAGCGTCCAGCAGGACGGGCCGGCCACGGTGAACAGCGACTGGCAGATTTTCAAATCAGTGCTATCCAATCTGGTCGACAATGCATTAAAGTATTCGTTACCGGGAAGCACTATCTTGCTCACAGTAAAGTCCGCGCCGCTCGGCGGGCGGGCCGGCTGCGAGATCAGTGTCGAGAACCTGGTCCAGTCGGGGCCGGGTTCTTCAGGTTTTCCGGACCGTGACGAATTATTCAGGAAGTACTACCGCGCCGATGGCGCCCGCAAGCATTCCGGCTCGGGTCTGGGCCTTTATCTGGTCGCCAACTTCATGCGGCTGTTGAAGGGCGAAGTCAGGTACGAGCCGCTGGAGAAAAGTGTCAGGTTTACCGTATGGCTGCCAAGCTGAACATTACTGTCGTCGAGGATCATGATGCGCTGCGCGCCGTGACCATTGAGGCCCTGCGCCAGCAGGGTCACAAGGTGCAGGGCATCGCCTGCGCCGAGGCGATTGACGATGAGGCCGCCAGCGCCCCCTCGGACTTGTTCATCATTGATCTGAATCTGCCGGGTGAAGACGGCTTGTCGCTGTCCAAGCGCATCCGTCGTGGCAATCCCCGCGCCGGCATCATCATGGCCACCGGCCGCACCCATGTGGGCGACCGCATTGCCGGCTACGAAAGCGGGGCGGACGTTTATCTGTCCAAGCCGGTCGAAATGGAAGAATTGCTGGCAGCCGTCTCGGCCGTCAGTCGCCGCGCCGATTTGTGGCAATCACGGCCGCAGATCGAGGGCGAAGAGGGTTTCACTGTCGACTCGCGTTCGCTGACCTTGTCCGGACCGAAAGGCGCGACCGTGATCTCGACCAGCGAGCTGCGGATGCTGATCGCGTTTTCGACCAGCCATGCCCGACAGCTGGAGTACTGGCAGATCATGGAGCTGCTCGGGCACTCGCCCGACGATTTCCGCAAGGCCAGCCTGGAGGTCAAGATCGTGCGCCTGCGCAAAAAGCTGGTGCAGGTCGGCGCCGACCTCAACTGCCTGCGCTCGATACGGCTGGTGGGGTATCAGCTCTGCATTCCTCTGAAGATCACTTGAAGTCCATTAGGCCGCTTGCGGCTTAGGCAGCACCTTGCTGCACATGGCCTCGCAATACCGGTCCCGGATGAGCCGGGAGATGCCGATCCGCCTCTTCTGTTTGCGCGTTTCTCAAACGAGCCAGTTCTCCGCCACCACGCCGGGGTACTTATCGAAATCCTTGAGGTTATTGGTCACCACTGTGACCGATAGTGCTTTCGCATGAGCGGCAATTAACTTGTCAAGGTGGTCTTTCTTGCTATCTCGCGTTGCCCGCCGAATCGGGCCGTAGGCTTCTCCGGCAAACTGATCGAACGGCATGACAGGGATATCTTCAACCAGTGATGAGAGATTTTCGGCTTCACGCGTGGGATCTGATGATACCGAGACGCCGTAGCTCAGTTCGGCAAACGTTATTGCTGACATGACAACCTCGCCGACATAGCATTGCGCAAATCGGTCGGCAACTTGTGCGGGCTGATTTTTCATCAGATAGATGCACATGTTGGTATCAAGCATGTACTTGGGTGTCACAGCGGATCTCGCTCCGCCTGCTCATGCTCGCCCCGGCCTTCTGCCAAAAACTCAGGTGAGAACTGCGCAAATTTGTTGAGCACGTTACCCAGCGTTTTTCTAGCGGGCCTTATGCGAATCTCTTCGCCCTGGCGTTCGATTTCCAGTTCAATATCCGTGCGCTCATAGGCAAGGTCGGCTGGAATCCGAACCGCCTGAGAGTTGCCGTTTTTGAAAATCTTAGTGGTGTGCATCGCCTTATCCCTCATGCCAGAGCCTGGTGGAATTTAGCGCACTCTCGAAACAAAGTAAACACACGGATGTACAACGGTGGCGGCAACTGATTTTTTTAAAGCCTCCGCGATCACCGCGGCTGGTACCAAACCCCAGCCCCCATCCCATGCCGTTGCAGCTGGCCCTGATGGACCAGCTTCCTGAAATGCAGTTTCAGGGTATTGCGGTTACTGCCGGTCAGACGGATCGCATCGGCCATGGTCACCCGGCCGTGTTCACGCGCCAGATCCACGATGGCTGACGAGAGCTTGGGCAGGGCCGAGAAGATCTGCTTCTCGCGCTCGAGCTTGCGTAGAGATTGCGAACCTGCCTGGATATTGCGTTGGGAGAATCCAAGCATCTCTACTGTCTATATTCTTGCCAAATTGATATAGTTCCCGCCCATGTCCGGTTCATGAGCGCGGGCTAAAGTCGTTGACGGAGCTGGCTGAACTCAACGCCAGCCGGGCGCCGAATGTGTATCGCATGCTGAGGATGATGGAAGTGTCAGGGCTAGCGGCCATAAAGAACGCGAGTGAAATCCAGTCGGTGGCCTTGGTGACCGAGTTCTTGCTTGTTTTTCATTCACCGCAGGGGGATGAGGAATGAAATTTGAAGTCTATTGCGACGAATCTAACCCTGATGTCTTGACGTCTGGGAACCCGCGCGTGCAACACCTCATGATCGGCAGTCTTTGGTTGCCCGTTGAGTTGCGTGATGAGATCAAGTCCAGAGTCGGTGCGTTGCGTCAGATGCATCAGGCATGGGGTGAAATCAAGTGGGGCAGGGTGTCGCCTAATCGACAAGATTTTTATGTCGCGCTCATCGACCTGTTTGTGAGTTATGGCGACAACCTGCGATTTCGCTGTATCGCTGTGGATCGCTCCCAGCTGAACCTTGCGCTCCACGACAACGACGGAGAGCTTGGTTTCTACAAATTTTATTACCAGCTGCTGCATCACTGGATTCTGGACTTCAACGACTACAGAATTTTTTGTGATGTCAAAAGTAATCGCAACCCTAAACGCTTGCCAGTCTTGGCGCGTTGCCTGTCACGGACAAATTTGTCGTCGAGCATTGATAGCATTCAATCATTGCCCTCGCATGAGGTGGTCTTGATTCAACTGTGCGACCTGCTGCTGGGGGCTGCTAGTAGTCGAATCAATGACACATTGCGGGATGGCACAGCCAAAGCCGCCGTCGTTCAGCGTCTGGAACTGGCATTGGGCAGAGTACTTGCACCCACAGACAAGACAGAAGAAAAGTTCAATATCTTCAAGATCCGACTGCAGGGGGGGTGGTAATGGCTTTGCCACCGTTGGTGGACTATGCCACGGTCACTGAATATCGCGCCCATTACGAACGGGTCTACTGTCAGGGCAATATCCAGACCTTTGACGGGATACGCGTGTTTTTTGGATCTGGCAAATTTGGGCACATGTTCTACGAGAGCTCGGCCCGCGATGGGCGCAAGGACGTTTTTTCGCCTGTCCGAGCTCAGCGTATTGACTGGATCAAGTCTACGCTGGAACACCCAAACGCCGAACTGTTTGACGGGTGGAACAAGGTCGCAAGGATGTACGACTCGACGCGACGCGTGGCTGTCGTCTACGAAGATTTTGTGGTTGTGATCGCGATGGGACTGAAGCTGAATGGCTCGCTCAAGGCGAACTTTGTAACCTGTTACCAAGCCGACAACAGTATTGGGAAGATCAGGCAGTCGCCTATTTGGTCGCGAGAAGAGTGCCTTCGTCGGCTCGGAAGAGAGCCATGAAAACGTCTGAAAAAAAACAAAGGCCGCTGATTCGCTACGCGGGTTCAGCGGCCGAAACCTCGATAGGTTCAAAGCCGATAGGCAGTGAACTCACACCGGATTCTACTCTAGGAGGAGGTCTTGTCAAGCTGCGCCCCAGCGCATCGCCGCAGTCCTGAAGATCACTTAAGGCCTTCGTTCAAACACGAGCACGGTGTGTGTCAGCCGGGTATCCCGGCCTGCATCCACCGCCGTATTGACGATCAAAAACTACGAAGACCTTCGATCACCGCGGCTGGTACCAAACCCCAGCCCCCATCCCATGCCGTTGCAACTGGCCCTGATGGACCAGCTTTCTGAAATGCAGTTTCAGGGTGTTGCGGTTACTGCCCGTCAGGCGTATCGCATCAGCCATGGTTACCCGGCCGTGTTCACGCGCCAAATCCACGATGGCAGATGAGAGCTTGGGCAGGGCAGAGAAAATCTGTTTCTCGCGCTCGAGCTTGCTGTACAGATGGCGGACCTGGTCGGCCAGCGCCGACAGGAAGAAGCCTATCCACGGCTCCCAGTGCGGGTTGCCGCTTTCCATACCGACCAGCGTGCGGTTGAGCGCGTGGTAAAAATTGTCCTTGTCTCTTTCCAGTACCGCTTCCAGCGAGCCATAAGCGACATGTGAATAGCCTGCCTGCAGCAGCAGCAGCAGGCGAGCCAGCAGCCGGGCCATCCGGCCGTTACCGTCCTGGTAGGGGCGCATCCCCATAAAGGAAGCCGTGAACACCGTCACCGTCAACAGCGGATGCAAGGTCGGTTCGCTGCGCTCACGCGTCAGCCAGGCCAGTAGGGCGGCCATCTGGTCGCCGACATTGGCCGGTGGGGTGGACTGCAACACCGTGGCCGTGCCGGATTCCGGGTGGGTGATCAGCGGATTACAGAGTGCTGGCAACAACTCGGGTCAGAGTGCTGTGATTAAAATCAGCGAAGCGCCCATGTGGCAAGCCACGCGCAATGTGATCCCGGTGGGTAAGGTAGTGGCGCTCGATACCGCTGCATCGAACAACCGCGTAATTGCAAGTGCTTCTTTCGAGATTGTTGATGGCTTTGCTTCAGGTACGACGACGATTGAAGTCGGCGGCAGTCAGGCGGTACCCGCCAGCGTCGACAACGACAGCGGCAAGGTCACGCTCAATGGGGCAAGGTCGGTGGGGGATTACGACAAAGCGATTCGCGACATCAAGCTGCGCATGGGGACTGATGTGCCACCGAATGCCGTGTTCCGCATCAAGATCACGCTGACCGATCAGAGCGGCAAGACCGAGCCCAAGACCGTGACCTTGCAGGTAAATCAGCCCGAGGTGGTATCGCGTAATCCCTGACTTCGTGGTGATGCATTTACCGTTGGCTGGGGTTTTGTGTTCTGGCTTTGAGATCAGGGTAAAGTACGCTGCATACCAATACGATTACTGAGGGAGACCATCATGCGCCATTACATCGCCATCGCGTTTTTTTGTCTT
>JAIXXZ010000093.1 GCA_027490465.1 Oxalobacteraceae bacterium | reverse complement strand
TCGCAGCCGCCACCGAGTGCCAGACCACCCACCGCAGCAACGACAGGTACGCTCGCATATTTGACACGCATCATCGCGCGCTGAAAATTCGCAACGACGGGTTCAATAGCCTTCACACCTCCCATCATGAATACCGGCAGCATGGCTTGCAAATCAGCACCCGCTGAAAACGCGCCACCTTCGGCGACATCGGTTTGCCAAATCACGAGTGCGCGATGATTTTTCTCAGCCTCGGACACGGCACGTTCGATACCGGCAATGACGTCGGGCCCCATTACATGCAGCTTGGTCTTGAAGGACAAAATCAGTACATCATCGTTCATATGCCACAGCCGAACCGAGGCATCTTCATGCACAGTGTTACCAGCGACCGCAGGACTCAGGTGATCATCGCCCACCACCGATGCGCGGAAAACCTGACGCGCATAGACAGGCACATGCGAGCGCGGTACGTAGGTCTGCTTAGACGCTGACCAGGAACCTTCAGGACGATGCACGCCCTCACGTCCGTCAAACACCCAGTCGGGCAAGGGCGCTGAGGACAGCGCATGTCCGGCATCAATGTCTTCCTTGACCCAATGCGCAATCTGCTGCCAGCCCGCAGCCTGCCAAAGTTCAAACGGCCCTTGTTGCCAACCAAAACCCCAGCGCAAGGCAAAGTCGATATCCCGCGCATTGTCGGCAATGCTGTGCAAATGCACTGCAATGTAATGAAAGGCATCGCGCAAGATCGCCCACAAAAATTTAGCTTGCGGATGCGTTGCGTCATGCAAGGCTTTGATGCGCTTGGCTGGATCTTTTTCTTTGAGCATGCGAACGATCAGATCGTCTGCCTTCGCACCCGATGGCACATAGGTGTGATTAGCCGCATCCAGCCGCAAAATATCCTTGCCCACTTTTTTGTAAAAACCGGCACCGGATTTCTGACCGAGATGACCATCAGCCATCAGTTTCTGCAGCACGGCCGGTGTCTGATACAGAGGATGAAAGGGATCGTCCGGCAACGCATCCTGCAAGGTATGAATCACATGACCCAGCGTATCGAGACCCACCACATCAGCGGTGCGGAAGGTGCCGGATTTGGCGCGACCGAGCCGGGCACCGGTGAGGTCGTCCACCAGGTCATAAGAGAGGCCAAACGTTTCGGCTTCCCGCATTGTCGCCAGCATCCCGAAAATACCGACGCGATTGGCAATGAAGTTGGGGGTGTCAATGGCCCGCACCACGCCTTTGCCCAAGGTGGTGGTGAGAAACGATTCCAGCTGATCAAGAATCTCAGGCTGCGTGGTCGGCGTGGGAATCAGTTCGGCCAGATGCATGTAGCGCGGCGGATTGAAAAAATGCACGCCACAAAAGCGATGTTGCAGTGACTCATCCAGCACCGACGATAAGGCGGTAATGGACAGTCCCGAAGTATTACTCGCAAAAATAGCGTGCGCCGGAATATGAGCCGCAATCTTCTGGTAGAGCACATGCTTCCAGTCCATGCGCTCGGCGATCGCCTCGATCAGCAAGTCAACGTCCGCCAATCGATGCAGGTCATCCTCAAAATTGGCGACGTCGATCAGCGATGCCTGATCCGTATCAGCCAAGGGCGCGGGGTTGATTTTTTTCAGGCTGTCGACAGCACGCTGCGCAAGAAAATTGCGCGGCTGATCGGGCTTGCCCGGCAGATCAAAGAGAATGACGGGCACACGGGCATTGATGCAGTGCGCGGCGATTTGCGCACCCATCACACCGGCACCCAGGATCGCGACTTTTCGGATGGGCATGGTCGACATGGCGGTCGGTCAGAACAATTCGGCATCCATCGCCATCAGCGTACCGGCACCCGAACGCGCCTGTCGTATCAGCATCGCTGTCTCGGGCAGCAGGCGCGCGAAGTAAAACCGAGCGACACCGAGCTTGGCCTGATAAAAACCATCCCCACTCGATGATTTTTCCAGCGCAATCTTTGCCATGCGCGCAAAGAAATAGGCAAACACCAGATGACCGAGCACACGCAAATACGGCACTGCGGCAGCGCCGACTTCATCACGATTCTGAAATGCCTTCATGCCAATTTCCATCGTCAGTTTGGTGACCTTGTCACCGATATCAGCTAACGGCGTGATGAATTCAGACATCGCTTCATCGGTACCGTTCTCCTCAATGAAGGATTTGATCTTGTCGCCAAAGGCGCGCAGCTTCTCGCCATTGTCCATCAGCACTTTACGGCCCAGCAGATCGAGGGACTGTATGGTGTTGGTGCCTTCATAGATCATGTTGATACGTGCATCGCGTACATATTGCTCCATGCCCCATTCGGCGATGTAGCCATGACCGCCAAAAACTTGCAATGCTTCGGAGGTGGCGATCCATGCGTTATCGGTCAGGAAGGCTTTGATGATCGGTGTGAGCAGCGCGACCTCATCGGCCGCTTGCTTGCGCTCATCCTCATCCGGGTGATTCAGTTCGCGATCAATCATCAAGGCCACATACGACGTGAAAGCACGCCCGCCCTCGGCAAATGCACGCGCGGTGAGCAGCATGCGGCGCACATCCGGATGCACGATGATGGTGTCGGCTGGCTGAGATTCGTGTTTCGGCCCCGTCAGGCTACGACCCTGTGTGCGCTCGAGCGCATACGCACGCGCGTTCTGATACGCGACTTCCGTCAGGCCGAGTGACTGCATGCCCACGCCAAGCCGGGCGGCGTTCATCATCACGAACATGGCATTGAGTCCACGATGCGGCTCGCCGATCAGCCAACCGGTGGCGCCATCGAGATTGATCTGGCAGGTGGCGTTGCCGTGAATGCCCATTTTGTGTTCGATCGCGCCACACGTAATGGTATTGCGCACGCCCGGCTGACCCTGTGCATCCGGCACGAATTTAGGCACCACAAACAGCGAAATGCCCTTGGTACCGGGCGGCGCATCCGGCAGTCGTGCCAGCACCAGATGCACGATATTGGCGGCGAGATCATGTTCGCCGGCGGAGATAAAAATCTTGTTGCCTGTGAGGCGATAGCTGCCATCGGCTTCGGGCACCGCTTTGGTTCTCAGCAAACCCAAATCCGTACCGCAATGCGCTTCGGTGAGGCACATGGTGCCTGTCCATTCGCCTGACACCAGCTTCGGCAAGTAGAGTGCTTTCTGTTCTGGGGTGCCATGCGCATGCAGGCATTCATATGCCCCGTGCGAGAGACCGGGGTACATGGTCCAGGCCTGATTGGCCGAATTCAGCATTTCATAGAAGGCGTTGTTGAGGACCATGGGCAGGCCCTGTCCGCCAAATTCAGGATCGCAGGACACGGACGGCCAGCCTGCATCCACGTAGCGACGATAAGCGTCCACAAATCCCTGGGGTGTGGTGACGGTATGCATTTCTGCATCGAAGTGACAGCCTTCGCGGTCGCCGCTGTGGTTCAGCGGAAAAATCACCTCAGCGACAAATTTGCCCCCTTCTTCCAGCACCTGATTGATGGTCGCGGCGTCAAGGCTTGCATGGGCAGGCAAGGCCGAGAGCGCTGTATCAACCTCAAGCAATTCGTGCAGCACGAACTGCATGTCACGCAAGGGCGCGCGGTAACTGGGCATGGAGATCTCCTGAGATGAAATACGCGGTGGCGATGAGGCTAGCTTTTTTCGGTGACGATTAGGATGTTTTTTTACAAAAGCATCGATCGTCGATGCATCAAAATTTTTATCGCAAGATCAGCTTACGGGATACGGGTCGATGCAATCAGACGGGCGAAGCCGGCATGCGCGCGATCAACGCAGCCCGGACTGCGGATGAAGCGGGCATCATGATGCAGAGCCAAGACGAGCCCATACATTTCGAAGACCAGTTGCTCTGTATCGGTATCGGCGGCCAAGTGATGTTCATCGACCGCTTGCTGCGCCGCGCGTTGTAGCGCCAGTTGCCAGGTGCGCACCATCGTAACCAAATGCTCGCGTATCGGCCCGGGACGGTCATCGTATTCGACCGCACCGCTGATGTAGATGCAACCGGACGCAATTTCGAGACTGACGCGCGCTATCCAGCGGCTGAACAAACTTTGCAGGCGCGGCAGCCCGCGTGGCTCGCGCAGGCTGGGATAAAAAACTTCTTGTTCGAATTGCTGGTGATAGAGCTTGAGCACATCAATCTGCAAATCTTCACGCGAACCGAAATGCGCAAAGACGCCGGATTTACTCATGCTCATGCGCTCGGCCAGGACGCCGATGGTCAGACCTTCAAGCCCCTCGCGACTGGCCAGGTCGAGCGCCACGTCCAGAATGCTCGCGCGGGTTTGCTCGCCTTTACGCAGGGGTTTGTGAAGCACTTCGGTCATGGGAGGACTCCGGACGGCACAATAGAACGACCGTCCTATTATGCACTGAAACGCTCTGTTAGCGCCTGTCGCGGCAGGTCGAACGGGGCGTTTAGCCGCGTGAGCGATCAATCATGCGCCGGTCTCGCTTGGTCGGGCGGCCGCGTATCGCCTCACCGGGTTCACTGAAGACTTTGCGCTGCTCGGCGCGTTGCTCGCGCAGGCGCAGGCTGTCTTCGGTTTCCTCATACAGTGCCTGGGCGACGGGGGCGGGCCCGCGCTGGCCGGACAAGGCAATCACCCGGATCTGCCATTCGGTACTGCCGTTATCAATATCCAGCAGATCACCGGGCCGCAGATTGCGCGCTGGCTTGCAGCGGTCCCCATTCAAGCGGACCCGTCCACGCTCGACTGCGTCCGTTGCCAGCGAACGTGTCTTGAAAAAACGCGCCGCCCACAGCCATTTATCGATTCGGATAGGTTCGTCCATGGCAGCATTGTAGAGATTTTCGGGATGAAGAGTCCGGCGCTTATTTGGTATACCGGCCTGCCGTGATGATTTTCAGTACCGTGCGATAAAGGAGATAAGCCAGGCGATTTCCTACGCGTCGCAGCCATGAGAATTGTGCGACATCCTCGACAGTGATAGCCGTTCCCTCTGCCACACCGCGCGCAATGATATCGCGCAGCGCCATCGAGAAGTTAGCATCGCGAACGATGATATTGGCTTCATGATTAACGAATAGCGACAAGCCATCAAAATTACTCGAGCCCAGCGTCGCCCATGCATCATCGACGACCGCCGCTTTGCCATGCAACTGCGTCGCGCGATATTCCACAATATGGATACCGGCACGAATGAAGCGCGGATAAAACGACTGGGCCACCGCGTCCTGCATCACAAACTGTCCCACACCGATCAAGAGGGTGATATCCACACCGCGTGCGGCGGCATGCAGCATTGCACGACGCAGTTTTCGTCCCGGCGCGAAATAGGGTGTCACCAGGACAGCACTGTGGTGTGCTTGCCCTAGCGCTTGCAACAACTGACGTTCAATCGCCGCACGGTTACGCAGGTTATCCCGCACCACCAGTGCCGCCTCGGCTACCTGCCACTGCAAACTCACACGTGATGCATACCACTGGCGTACACGGCCCAGTCGGCGGCGCAGCGTTTGCGAGGATTGTCGCTTCCATTGCGCAGCGACTTCCACCTGCACATCATCCACCAGCGGTCCGATAATGCTCACTGCAAAGTCCCAGCGCGGCGCTGGCAGGCGCGTGCCACTATCATCGTCGGAAATCAGATCATCATTGATATTCAGGCCACCAAGAAAAGCAAGCCGCTGATCAATCACGACAATTTTTCGATGGGTGCGAGCAACGCCACGCTGAAACCAAGGGTTGAACGCGACGAAATGAACACCCGACGCCTCAAATTCAGCCTGCAATATTGCCACGGTTGATTTGCCCGTGCCTAGCCAATCCAACAGCACATGCACCATCACACCGCGCGATGCAGCGCGTATCAGTGCATCCCTGACCTGATTGGCGGTGTCATCCAGCGCAAAAATATACGTCTCGAGATAAATTTCGGCGAGCGCCCCATCGATCGCGTGAATCAGCGCCGGAAAAAATTCGGCGCCGCGATGCAACAGCGACAGATGATTGCTGCGGCTATAGCTCGCTGCCGACATGCCGCGCTTCCCGGGATTTGTGCAATGCTTTGCTCAGCGTCGTGGAGGCTTGCAGGCTCAACTCGGCCACGATGGGTGCGTGATCGGACAGTCGTGCCCAACTCGCACCATGCAGTACTTGGGCACCGTGGACATCAAATCCACGCACATACATGCGATCGAGCTGCAACACCGGCATGGCTGCCGGAAATGTACGCGCGGGTGTTTTTTTCGGACCACGGCCTGACAATCTTCGCAAATACGACCCAAAGCTGCGCGACGACAATTGCTGATCGAATACCTCTGACACATGAAGCCGATCACGCAGTGTCTTGCTGAGCGCATTGGTCCAGTCATTGAAATCACCGGCAATCAGCAACGGCGCGTCAGTCGGTGCGCTCGATGTCACCGCTTCGATTAATGCCTCTGTCTGACGCAAACGGCTGCCGGCAAACAAACCCAGATGGATCACATAGCAATGCACGGGAATATCACCCAGATGCAGTAGGCAATGCAAAATACCGCGCGATTCGAACGCATGATCGGAGACATCATGATTGAAAGACGATTCAATCGGAAAACACGACAGCAGCGCATTACCGTGATGACCATGATCGTAAACAGCATTCATGCCGTAAGCGACATGATGGGTATCGCCTGCCAGAAATTCATGCTGCGCTTGAGCCGGCCATTTACCTGCGTGCCGCAACGCGAGCAAATCATGTCGGCCCTGTACTTCTTGCAAAAACAGGATATCGGGGGTCATGGCCGTGATAGCCTGCTTGATACCATGAACGCGCGGTCGCGTGCCTACGGTACTAACGCCTTTGTGAATATTCCAGGTCGCGATTCGAAGTTTCATGCTGCTTGGCGTTGTCATGTGGCTCGCGTTATTGGTCGCAATATCGGGCTTGATGCAAGCGGCAATGAATTCGAAGACTCAGCCATGCCGGGATAGTTGCAGAATAGCTTCTGCATTGGAAGGCGAAAAACACTGATCAGCCGCCTCGCGCCAGGACAGCCAGCGGTATTGCAGATGTTCGCGTTCTGCCAAGCGGACGGGGATATCGGGCGGCACCAGCAAGCCGAACACATGCTCGGTGTTATGCGTGACACCCTCGGCATAGCGATGGCGCCAGACTGGATAGATCTCATAGACATTGGAAAGTTGCCAGTCCCGAAGATTTTTTACGGGGACATGCTCACTGCCAATCAGGATGCCGGTCTCTTCATGCACTTCTCGTATCGCGGTGGTGGCCAGCGGCTCATCCAGCGCATCTTTGGAGCCCGTGACGGATTGCCAGAAGCCGGGCTTATCGGCGCGCTCAAGCAGCAGCACCTGCAAGTCAGCCGTGTGAATGACAACGAGGACGGATTCGGGGATTTTGGGGACGGACATAAGATCACAACGGGTTAAACGCCAAAATCATTATGCCCGGTTTACTCTACGACTGCTGCGGTGCGAATGGAGCAGGCAAGACCACGCCCAATGCTGCACTGAGCTGGCGCCACTGACCGAAGATCTGTTCGTAATAGATGTCTTGATCCTTCTGCTCCAGCTGCGCCATCCCATCCGCAAAACCTGGCAGTACTGAGGCGTCAGGCGGATCATTCAGTGGCTTCTTCAATGCTGCGGACAAGTCCGGATACGAATCTTGCTGTTCCGAGTCCACCAACTCCAGACCCTCTGTTTCATATGCTTTAGCCAAATAAATCAGCGACTTATTTAATTCAGCGAGCAGGTTTTCGATCACCTGTGGCGCATTCAGATCAAAAGCCCGTCCAACGGTCGCCATCGACGGCAAATCCAGAGGTCTTCGACGGACAACCTCGAATGCTGCACTGATTAACGCAGTCAGGCGATCCGCATTGACCGCATAGATGCCCAGCTTGGCCAATGCTTTGTTAAAGCCGGTGGTGTCAAAACGTCCGTCTATTCGGATATATTTTTTACAAAGCTCGGTCAACACTTCTGAAAAATTAGCTTGCTCATTAAAAAAATACTCCTGAGCGGCCAGCCGCAGCGCATCGAGCTGACGCGTTAATACGTTGCAGATGATGTTTTCATTGATCGGAAGAAGATGCTTATTTTGAAATGGCTGAGTGATCTGCACTGTCTTGAGCGCCTCCAGCTTGAACCACAAAATTTTCTTTTTATGCGACTTATTTATTGGCTTGCCCTTTCCGGCCAAGGCTTGAAGTAAATTGGAAAACTCGCCTTGCTGGGGCTTCAGATGATCGTGAATCGTGTAAGAAAACAAAGCATGTGACGAAAGCGCGGTTTTGCTGATCGACTCATTCGAAGCATTGCTATCAGTCAGGAAAAATTGGGTCTGGTAATAGTCAATGAATTGTTGACGACCAGATTTTGTTTCAAAGGATAGCCACGCCGGATCCAGCAATTGATCTACTTGATCCTCTAGGGCGAGGTCCGCTTCCAGTTCCATCCCTTGAAAAACTCGGTTCAAATCATGAATAGCTGCAGACCGGGCGCGTATCTTCATCGGGTCCACTGTTTCCGAGGAGCCCACGGATAGCAACTTATCCAAGTCCGCAGACAAAGAGCAGTAGTTCCGCTCGATCAACGAAACCAGCACATCGTAACGCTCTTGATCGCATGCGATTCTGAAAATCGCATTGCCAATAGGCTGTTTGCCAGAAAGCTCATAATGAAGGTTCGCACCGCGCTTGATCAGCAGCCGGATGACTGCAAATTGCTTCTCTTTTAAGGAAAACATCAGCGGCGTCACACTCTTCTGAGGAGGCCCGTCGACAGCCAAGCCCTGATCCAGCAACCATTTCACCACCTCTTCGTGACCTTTTTCAGCCGCAAAATCTAGGCAGTTCCACAAACTATTAGTTTCAGAGATCAGGCTTGCTCCACGCGCACGGAGCATCTGGGCGAGCTTTAAATGTCCTTTACTACAGGCCATCATCAGCGGCGTTCTACCGTTTTTAGTAGTCTCGTTGACACCCAAGCCCTGATCCAGCAACCAGCTCACCACCTCTTCTCGAGCTTCATCAGCCGCAAAATGCAGGCAGCTCAGGCCATCACGAACTTTGCTGGTCAGGCTCGCTCCACGCTCGTGGAGCATCTGGACGATCTTCAAATGGCCACTACGACAGGCGTACATCAGCGGCGTAACAATCTCATTATTCGGCTCGTCGACAGGTACTTTCATACTCAACAACCACTTGACCACCTCTCCGCGACCCATGCCAGACGCAAAATGCAGGCAGTTTTCCCCACTAAGCGCTTTGGAGGTCAGGCCCGCTCCATTGCTGTGGAGAAGTTGAACGACCCTCAGATCACCATGACGACAGGCAAGCATCAGCGGCGTGAGGCCAGCCTTATTAGGATCGTTGACATCCAAGCCCTGACTCAGCAACCAGCGCACCACCTCTTCGCGACCGAAGTTAACGGCAAACTGCAGGCAGTTTTCCCCACTAGGCGCTTTGGCGGTCAGGCTCGCTCCATTGCTGTGGAGCAGTTGAACGACCCTCAGATCACCATGACGACAGGCAAGCATCAGCGGCGTGACACCGGCCTTATTAGGCTCGTTGACACCCAAGCCCTGACTCAGCAACCAGCTCACCAACTCTTCGCGACCTTGGTCAGCCGCAAACTGCAGGCAGTTCCACCCATCAAGCGATTTGGAGGTCAGGCTCGCTCCACGCTCGTGGAGCATCTGGGCGACCTTCAGATGACCATTACGACAGGCCATCATCATCGGTGTAATGCCATCATTACTAATCCCGTCGATGGGTACGTTCTCACTCAGCAACCATTCCACCACCGCATATCGGCCATTGTAGGCAGCAATATGTAAACAATTGGCCCCCTTGGCATCTTTGGCAGTCAAAACTGCACCGCGCTCACGGAGCATCCGGGCGATATTTAGATGGCCTCTATTACAGGCAAAGATCAGTGGCGTATTGCTACCTCGAGACGTTACCTCCACTGACGCGTTGCAATCAATGAGACAGCGCGCCATCGCCTCAAGCCCCTTTGTGGCCGCATAACAGAGTGGGGTCATCCCTTGAAGGATTGGCGGTGGGTGGGACTTATTGAGCAGTTCGGGAGCTTGCTGAAGTAATGCCCGCAGACCGGCTTCATCTCCCGCATCGATCAATGCCTGCAACCGCTCCGGTGTCGCTGGGCCGGCATCGACTCGCCGCCGTTTAAATTCAGGCTCGGTCGAGGGTTCGATGTCCATACCCGCCTCCTCGGTTTCCGCGGGAAGCCCCCGCTTTAAACCACGCGCGGATGACGCGTCTTCTTGCCCTACATCACCCTGCCCGGCGGGACGATAGCGTAGCGTCGGCGACCCAGGGCGCGGTGGCGGATTTTGCGGCGGATTCGGCGCCGGAACTTGCGCAGGCGGAGAGGATAGATTGAGGCCGGGGATGGACATAGCAATTGATTCCACTGATTGAAACGACGTTGAGCAACGGGCAGCGCACGCTGGCGGCGGCGAGCAGTCGGTCTATGTGTGAAACAACGAGTCAACCGGTTCCCTGAAAACAGGTTTGTCGTAGATAAACATGTCGATCAATCGCCCAAGGCGGGGGATTGTCGCGCTCGGGCGACATACAATGCGCTGGGGTGGGAATGCTGCGAGAGCATAAAAGAAAACAGCATCGCAGCCTGTGCCACGACGCCTTATAAAAACATCAGCCTTTGACCGCAGGCTCCACGGCACACAGACGGATATACAGTTCTTTCAACTGCTTCTCATCCACTCATCAAATTCACGCACATAGACGCGCTCAAGCAGCAGCACCTGCAAGTCAGCCGTGTGAATGACAACGAGGACGGATTCGGGAATTTTGGGGACGGACATAAGATCACAACGGGTTAAACGCCAAAATCATTATGCCCGGTTTACTCTACGACTGCTGCGACATCACAACCTCGGGCAACACCACCCCCAGCGCCGCCCACATCTGCCGCTATTGACCACAGGGGTTTATACACTTATTTAAACGCACAGACTCCAACTCATTACGACAGATCGTTGGCTGTCAGCTGGTCAACTCCTACTTCATTACGTCTGACCGGTCCGAAGCCCAATGGCCGCTCTTTCGTCACGCCAAAGGCTTCGTTGAAAAGACGCCATTGCTGAAATAGCAGATCGATTGTTATATCCATTTCCTCACCCGGCTGACTTTCCCGGAAAGCAGTCACTATTTCAGGAATTTTGTCCCATTCTTTGAGCACGTCAATAATCATCACCTTCAGTTGCTCTTCTGGTGACAATTCACCAAACTTTGCAGGCAACGGTTGGGATGTTGCATGACGAAACCGATCATAAGCTACTGTCACCAATCTAAGCACAGCGCGTGCGATTGGGTCGTACAAACCGAAATCTTCAGTCAACACCCGGTACAAGTCCACTTCATTCAAACGATGTGTCCGGGAGATGTAGGTCGTCATACAAAGCTCTGGCAATCTCGCCACCTGGCGATCGAACTGCTCGCGCAGACGCGCGATCCCTTCCAGTATCAGGTTGCGCTGAAGTATCAACATCCGGGTCATGACTGTCTCGCCCTGCGGAGTAAGCCCTTCACCTGCAAATAGCACCGGAAATTTGGGATCACCGCAGATTTCAGATACCTGCTCAATCAGGACTTGCAGTTGCTGCGCATACGTCGATATTTTTCGATAGTTTGACGACAGATTGTCAAAAGGCCTACCACTGAGACGCGAAAATACACTCTGCAGCTCATGTGTACATTTTCCCCGTACCAATGCCAAAAGTGAAGCGCTTAACCCTTTGGACAAATATCTTGCGTTCAGTACGCAATCTGCCGTATTTTTTAACAGCGGACCCTTTTGAGTCATAAGCTCGAGTATCTTTTCGGGTTGCCTCCTTAATGAGACATCAGTCAATCCGTCTGGCTCTGCGTTGTCATGGCCAGCCAGTAGCGACCGATGAAGAATCAGATCGGTCGATAGGTTACAGCCGATTTGCTGGATAAAAGAATTCCAATTGGCGAGAGATGGGGGATGCATCCCCCGAGCCAACAAGCTTTCAATCACATAGGATTTTTTCCAACTACACGCGATCCTCCATACGCCCCCCGATCTCTGTTGACCATCCTTGTCAATGTAAGGCTCATTGAGATCGGCTCCTTTGCCCATAAAAAAATCAATCATTTGCAAGGAACCTTGGCTGGCGGCAGCATTTATCAGAGTCAATTTAGTACTAGGTTCTACCGAGTTCAGTGCTATTGAATTACGCCTTATTAACCAATCGAGTAGCTCTGTCAAATTAGATTCAATCGCTAAAAGTAGCGGTGTTCTACTTTTCTGGTTATCTTGATCGCCAAATTGAATAAATTGTTTTAAATCAGCACCTAATTCGATCAGTATTTTGCAGGCTTCAACTTTCTTTGCGTTAATCGCAAAATCAAGTGCTGTAAAAGGAACCATTTTTGGATTAATGGCATACCGCGAATTATTGACTACATTCAGATCAGATTTTCTCGTGATGAGTAGTTTGATCGCTTCTCTACAACCACCCTGTGCCGCAAACATTAGCGGCGTCGAACCGTTACGTGCACAAACATTCTGCTTCGCGCCACGATCAATAAGCAATTTAATAATTTCCGCATTATTCAGATAAGCCGCTAAACAAAGCAGCGTGAGGCCCGAGCTTGTATCAGATTGGGCATCGATTTTCCCTCTATAATCCTTCAACAAATTCTTCAGCGTGGTTATTTTGTTATCTTTGATCGCATCGAACAGCTCCTGTTGATTCGGATATTCCACCTCAACTGCAGGTTCAGTCCGGGCTCGCTTATGGACCTGCTTACTTGAAGATTCTTTATCGTGAATATCCGCTGCCTCTTGGTAGCGTTTCGTCCCACGAGGGTCCTCTGCCGGTGTTACGTTACGTAGCAGCGGCGCCGATGGCGGATTGCCTGGCTGCGAATTGGCCGGTGTTGGCGGCTGACCGGGAATTTGAGCGGGAACGTGGGCGACAAAACCTGTGGTATTAGTTGAATTCATGATGATCTCGAGTGGGTCGTAGGGTGCCGCATCCCCAATAGTCCCTAGTCATGTGGAAGCGAATGTTTGTAACAGCGCTACTATCCGAGTTCAGCAAAAAGGAAAATCGGCCGGGAAAATCAATCCGCAGGCTGGCTTGCATGAATCAAAACACGCGCCAGGTTTTCTAAAAGGCGATCACATAGGAAAATCGACGAGAATGACGATGAGAACGACGTCAGGGATTTTGGGGGCGGGCATAATCTGTAGTAATCGCGCAGTACATCAATTGCAAAGGACTTTGCCCGGTTTACTCTACGACTGCTGCGACATCACAACCTCGGGCAGCACCACCCCCAGCGCCGCCCACATCTGCCGCCACTGACCAAAGATTTGATCGGCATAAATATCCATATCTTCTTGCTGCAAGGTGGCCATTCCTTTCGCAAACCCCGGTAATATCCACTCTTTAGGACCCTCAAGCACTGCCTTCTTTATTTGAGGAAGCAGGCGCGCCATTACCTGCGGCTGGCTCAAACTATAGACTTGCCCAATGGTCGTAACCGGTGGCAAATCCATCGGCTTCAAGCGAACTTCCTCCCAAACCTTGTTGACCAGCTCAGTCAACCGGTCCGCATTCACCGCATAAATGCCCTGCTTGGCTAGCGCTTTAGTAAAGCCAGCCGCATTAAAATCCCCTCCAAACCCGATATATTTTTTGCAGAGTCGTTCCAACGTTTCGGGAAATTTCGAAAGATCTTTCAAAAAATATTCTTCGGTCGCCAGCAGCAAGGTCTCTAGCTGACGCTTAAGCACATTATCGATAATGGACAGAGTTGCCGGTGAAAGATGTTTGTCCTGAAAAGGTCGGTTACTTTGCCACGCACGCTGAATGGCTTGCAGCTTGAATAGCGACACCTTCTGTGAGTGCGACGCAGGCATCACCCTGCCTGTACCGGCTAATGCGTGAAGGAGTTTAGTAAAGTTTCTCGGATGGCGCGTTAGCTGATCGTGGATAACGTAAGAGAACAAGGGGTGAGACGAAATCTCGAGACGACTGATGGGCTGACCTGACATCTCTTGATCGGCCACCAACAAGTGATTCAGATAGCTTTCAATGAACGACTGACGATCAGATCGCGTTTCTGGCAGTAACCACGCAGGCTCGATAAAATCGTCTTCTGTCGCCGCGTCCAGCGGCGCTACCATCCTTCCGAAGACTCGGTCCAGATCATGGACGAGCGCAAACCTGTTGCGCATTGCTGCGACGTCCACATCGCCCGAAGAATCATCCGAGGAATTCCTTGTGGGCAGTGCGTCCCAATCCTTCGGGAAAGGCCAGTTCCTTCTAATTAACTGCAGCAGCACATCGTATCGATCATGCTTCATGGCCTGCGTAAAAATCTCATCGCCGATTTGCTTATCATGCCCATTCAGACGGTCAAGCTTCGCACCGCGCTCAATCAGCAAAGCCATCATCGTCCAGTTGAATTTATTGAAGGCCATGGAAAGTGGCGTCTCTGTCTTGACGGCAGCATCAACTGGAACGTTCTTATCCAGCAACCAGGTCACCACCGTTATGTGACCTTGGTGAACCCCCACATGCAGAGCGCTTCCTCCGAGGGTGTCTGTGGCGGACAAATTCGCACCGTGCTGCCAGAGTATCTGCGCGACACTCAGATGACCGCTTCTGAGGGCACACATGAGCGCGGTGATACCATTCGGAGTGGGCGCGTCGACACCCATGCCCTCTCTCAGCAACCAGGCCACCACCGCATCACGGCCATGATCCGCTGCCCAATACAAACAGTGACATCCTTTGACGTCTACAGCGTCCAAATTCGCACCGTGCTGCAGGAGTATCTGCGCAGTACCCAGATGACCACTACTGCAGGCATACATCAGCGCCGTCAAACCATGCTGGTTTGGCTCATTGACAGACATGTTCTGAGCCAGCAACCAGGCCACCACCGCATCATGGCCATGATTCGCCGCGTAATGCAGACAGTTATCGCCATTGATATCTTTAGCATCCAAATTCGCACCGCGCCGGTGGAGCGCCTGAGCGATACTCAGATGGCCACTTCTGCAGGCAGCCATGAGCGGCGTCACACCACGCTGGTCGGGCTCGTTGACAGACATGTTCTGAGCCAGCAACCAGGTCACCACCGCATCACGTCCATTTTTCACCGCCCAATGCAAACAGTTACATCCTTTGACGTCTACAGCGTTCAAATTCGCACCGTTCTGCAGGAGCATCTGCGCGACACTCAGATGGCCACTTCTGCAGGCACACATGAGCGCCGTCAAACCATGCTGGTTTGGCTCGTCGACAGACATGTTCTGAGCCAGCAACCAGGCCACCACCGCATCATGGCCATGATTCGCCGCATAATGCAGACAGTTTCCAGCATGGTCGTCTTTGGCGGCCAAACTCGCACGGTGCTGGTGGAGCACCTTCGCGACACTCAGATGACCCCTTACGCAGGCACACACGAGCGCCGTCAAACCATGCTGGTTTGGCTCGTTGACAGACATCTTCTGAAGCAGCAACCAAGCTACAATCTCAGTGCGGCCAAAAGCCGCAGCGTGGTGCAGACAGTTAGCGCCATTGATGTCTTTAGCGGCCAAACTCGCACCGTTCTGCCGGAGCATCTGCGCGACACTCAGATGACCCTTTGCGCAGGCATACATGAGCGGCGTCACACCACGCTGGTCGGGCTCGTTGACAGACATGTTCTGAGCCAGCAACCAGGCCACCACCGCATCACGGCCATGATTCGCCGCATAATGCAGACAGTTTCTACCATGGTCGTCTTTGGCGGCTAGATTCGCACCGTGCTGCCAGAGCACCTGCGCGACACTCAGATGGCCACTTCTGCAGGCAACCATGAGCGGCGTTATGGAACTCAGGGACAGATGGTGCACTGACGCATTGCAGTCCACAAGACAGCGAACCATCGCCTCCAGACCCCTTTCGGCTGCATAACAAAGGGGCGTCAGCCCTTTAAAGATTGACTGTGGATCGCACGCATTGAGCAGTTGCGGCGCTTGCTGAATCAACGCACGCACACCGTCTGCATCGGCCGCCTCAATCAGACGATGCAGCAGCTCAGGTGTCGCTGGTGCGCTCTCGCCTCGCCGCCGCTTGAACGCCGGCTCGCTTGATGTCTCAATGTCCATGCCGCCTTCATCCGCTTCTGCTGAACGACCCCGCTTCAAACCACTGCCTGACGCTGTGTCTTCTTCTGCTTGTCTATCGTGCTGAGCGGGCCGGTTAAGCAACGTCGGCGACCCAGGGCGTGGTGGCGGATTTTGCGGCGGATTCGGCGCCGGAACTTGCGCAGGCGGAGAGGATAGATTGAGGCCGGGGATGGACATAGCAAATGATTCCACTGATTGAAACGACGTTGAGCAACGGGCAGCGCACGAATGGCGGCAACTGTCCTGGCTTTGTGTGAAGCCACAGGGCAATAAGTTCCCGGATTACGGCTAGCCGGCGCAACTGTGCGATGCGCACATCTTAAAAATCAAGGTGTTTGCGCAATTTTTTAGCCGAACAAATTTATAACGTTATGAAATTACCGATTCTAAGGAACAAGTTCTGACAACTCACCACACAAGCCATGCATCCCAATATCAACTCATTAAGAAGGTGAAGCTATGTATGGCGCTCCCCCTATGCTGCAAAATCACTCTACTTCGCAACACTCTCAACCACAGCGTCCCGATATTACGCACGCCTGGAACGAAGTGAGACAACCTGTCCTGCGAGGGAAAAAAAACAGCAACCCTCGATACCTTCGCCCTCTTTCCCGCGCTGAGATCGTGGCGAGTATTGAAGCCTCTAAAAAGCGGCACGCTGAGCAAAAAGCGCAAGGTCTTATTCCTGATAACCAGCAAGTTTTCGTCAGAGTACGACCCTCCCAGAAATCACTTTGGGGATCTTTCAAAGAGGGTGTGACTCACATGGCCAATAGCCTCAATGAAGGCGTGCGGCAAATGGATTTCTTACCCAGCCTTCCTTTTTCTATGGCTTATGGCATGCCAAGCAGCGAAAAAAGGATCACGTCATCGGAAGACGAGGCTTTAGAAAAAGCACTTTCGGCAATGTACGGCAAACTGGAGGAAGCCGACCATTTTGTTGACGAATTAAAAGTCTCCATATCCAGCTTGAGAATGCAAATTGAAGAGTCGCGGAAAAAACCGCCGGCACTAGTACCAGTGCCAGTGCCAGTGCCAGTGCCAGTGCCATCGCCAACCTCCGCATCAGCGTCGAACAACACGACGCTTACGCTACCAACTGGCAGCCTATCTTACGAACAATTCAGGCAGTATGCCGAATCACTCGGGTTCGAGGTGGAGATCTGGAATCCGGAAAGCCATGATGTTTGTGACAATTCATGCAATGTGATGACGGAAGCGTGGAATGGGCCCAGCAATACTGCGGTCAGCATCGATGGCATGCCTATCATTTCGAGCCGGGGCAATCCTGACAAGATGTTTTTGCTCATGCAGGCTTTTGTTCGACCGCACGATCAAATTATTACAATCGATGAGCAATTCAAGCAAAAAGAAGAATGCTTGAATTTGGTAAATCCCGAGAATTGCATTATTTCTGAATTTTGCAACGACCTGTATATCCACAAAATTAACCTGGCTAACTTGATTCGCGACAAAATTGAAAAGGGGGAAACTCGAATTTTTATCGATTTAAATGAGGACGAACAAAATTTTATTATTAAAAATCTGAAAAATACTTGGAAACGTCCATTAAAAAAAATAGGCCCAGAACCGCGCATCCCCCACATAAAGATCAGTTATCCTGGTCAAAAAATGATGCCGACTAACTTCACACATTTGGTATCGCGCAACATGATCAACATGACTGACGATACGGTAACAACTCTGGATTTTAAGCGTTATATAGAAGCACTCGGACTGAGTAGCAGAGTATCTAATCTCCACAGGACAAATTGGCAAGAATGTGACGATACATTTGACGTCAGAAATACCCGACTCAATGATGTCCTGATTGTTTTGAGCCGGGGCGATGCTCAAAGCTCACTTTTAATCATGCAAACATTTATCCGGCCTGGCGACGTGATTATCACGACCAATAGCGATTTCGGAAAAGCAAAGTCGTGCCTGGATCTGGTTGCAGAAGCCGATTGTATTGATCAATCCGTCTACTGCGATTCGTCTGTGGAGATGGGAAAATTTTGGACAAATGAGAAAAGATGGGCAAACGTTGCAAGGACCTGGGAAACAAAAATTAACAGCATCAGGCAATCTGAGCCCAACCGCAGAATTTTTATGGATCTGTCGGTCGACGAACATAAAGCGCTGATGCGCGTCATCGATGGAGCAAAATCTGGATGGCGCGGGCCAACCATGAAATTTGTATTGGCTGCAAAAGAGGCTGATTTATTTGAGCCATCTGGAGACTATGTTTCAATACCCGGCGACGTACCATCATGCGAATCTACCACCATGAGCACGGCCCCGACACCGACTTCTGCAGGAACGAAAACGAGTCAACCGGCTGTTCAATCCAATGAAGCCGCAAAAACTATCGGCGCTGTTTTAGGAGGACTAGGAGCTTCAGCTTTCATTACCGGCGCTTTATATTGGTACTTCAAAAGAAATCAAGGTGAGAAGGAGAGCGCAGACAATCCCAGCGGAGTCGTTGTCGAAAACGACGGCGAGCAGTACGAATTGCAAAAATCCGCGGTTAACGATAATTGTGTAGAAAACGATAACGATAACCGGGCATAGGGGAAAAGCGACGCCACGACTTCTGACAAAGACCGGCCGGGGACAGAGTCCACCGGCCGGTTTATATAAAATAAAGTAACAGCCCGGGATTTCCGGTTTTATTTAATTTGTACTTCCTCAGCTCTTGACTACAGGCTCCACAGCACGAAGACGAATATGCAGCTCTTTCAACTGCTTCTCATCCACCTCGGAGGGTGCCTGTGTCAGCAAGCATTGCGCGCGCTGAGTCTTGGGGAAGGCAATCACATCGCGAATCGATTCGGCACCGGTCATCATGGTGACGATACGGTCCAGTCCGAACGCGAGGCCACCGTGTGGCGGCGCGCCGTACTGGAGTGCATCGAGCAGGAAGCCGAATTTGAGGCGGGCTTCTTCTTCTCCGATATTGAGCGCGGTAAAAACTTTGCTCTGCACATCGGCACGGTGAATACGCACTGAGCCACCACCGAGCTCCCAACCATTCAAGACCATGTCATAGGCTTGGGCAATGGCCTTGCCAGGATCAGTGCTGATGAAATCTTCATGACCTGCTTTGGGCGCGGTGAAGGGGTGATGCAGCGCGTTCCAGCGGTTGGCGTCTTCATCGAATTCGAACATCGGGAAGTCCACCACCCACAGCGGACGCCAAGCGTCTTCGAACAAGCCGTTCTTGCGACCGAAATCACTGTGACCGATCTTGACACGCAGCGCGCCAATGGCATCGTTGACGACTTTGGCTTTGTCGGCGCCGAAGAAAATCAAATCACCGTCCTGCGCACCGGTACGCTCGAGGATCTGCGCCAGCGCAGCGTCATGTATGTTTTTAACGATCGGTGATTGCAGACCGTCGCGGCCTTTGGCTTTTTCGTTGACCTTGATGTACGCCAGACCTTTAGCGCCATAGATGGCGACAAATTGCGTATAAGCGTCGATTTCGGAGCGTGGCATGCCGCCGTTTTCATTCGCGCCACCGGGTACGCGCAGACCAACCACGCGACCGCCTTCCATATTCGCAGCACCCGAGAAGACTTTGAATTCGACGTCTTTCATTACCTCGGTCAGCTCGGTGAATTCGAGCTTGACGCGCATGTCGGGTTTGTCGGAGCCGTATTTCGCCATGGCGGTGGCGAAATCCATCACGGGGAAAGGATCGGGCAGATCGACGTTGAGGGTGTTCTTGAAGGTCTTGCGAATCATGCCTTCGAACAGATCACGAATTTCCTGCTCGGACATGAACGAGGTTTCGCAATCGATCTGGGTGAATTCAGGCTGACGATCAGCGCGCAGGTCTTCGTCGCGGAAGCATTTGGTGATCTGGTAGTAACGATCAAAGTTCGACACCATCAGCAATTGCTTGAACAGCTGCGGCGACTGGGGCAGCGCAAAGAAATGGCCCGCATTCACACGCGAAGGTACAAGGTAATCACGTGCGCCTTCGGGCGTGGACTTGGTGAGCATCGGGGTTTCGATGTCGATGAAACCGTGCTCATCGAGAAATTTGCGCACTTCCATCGTGACCTTGTAACGCAGTCGCAAGTTGTGCTGCATTTGCGGACGACGCAAATCCAGCACGCGATGCGTGAGGCGCGTGGTCTCGGACAGGTTCTCATCATCGAGCTGGAAGGGTGGCGTGACCGAGGGATTCAGCACCTCCAATTCATGACACAAGACCTCGATCTTGCCGGAGGTGAGGTTAGCGTTATCGGTACCTTCAGGACGTGCACGTACCAGACCGATGATGCGCAAACAAAATTCGTTACGCACGGATTCGGCAGCCTTGAACATATCGGCGCGATCCGGATCGCAGACGACTTGCACCAGACCTTCGCGGTCGCGCAGGTCAATGAAGATGACCCCACCGTGGTCGCGGCGGCGGTGTACCCAGCCGCACAGGCTGACGGTCTGGCCCATCAGTGTCTCGTTGGTCAGGCCGCAATAGTGTGTTCGCATTGACATCTTGTTCGGTCTCGCTTCTATCGTGTTTCAGTAATGGATTAGTGATTGCTTGATTCAGCAACGGCACTGGCAACCGTTTTTTGTACAGGTTTGCCATTTGGCGCAGGAGGTGCGACCACGCCCATGGAGACGATGTACTTGAGCGCTTCATCGACGCTCATGCTGAGTTCGATGGTGTCTTCACGCCGAAGCATCAGAAAAAATCCGGAGGTGGGATTGGGCGTGGTTGGCACGTAGACGCTGACATAATCGCCGCTCAGGTGGTTCTTCACATCGCCACCCGGCACGCCGGTTTGAAAGGCGATGGTCCAGATACCTTCACGCGGATATTGCACTAGCAGTGCCTTGCGAAATGCATTGCCGGATGAGGAAAAGAGCGTATCGGAGACTTGTTTGACGCTGGAGTAGATGGAGCTGACCACGGGAATACGCTGCAGCAGTAACTCCCAAAGTTTCACCAGCCGGTTGCCGACGAAGTTACGAGTGATTACCCCGGTGATAAAAATGATCAGCAGCGTGAGTATCGTACCGACACCGGGAAGATTAAAACCCAGCAGCAGTTCGGGACGCCATTGCGGCGGCAGGAGCAGCAAGGACTGATCGAGCGTGCCAATAATGAGATTGAGCACCCATAGGGTGATCACGAGCGGTACAAGAACCAGCAGACCAGTGATGAAGTATTTACGCATGAATGATTGAATTAGCTGGCCGCAGGCGTGGCGCTTGTGCTGGCTGCTGCGGGTGCGGCAGCGGGTGCCGAGGGTGTTGCTGTGGAATCGGCAGTTGCCGCGGGTGCGCTCGCCCCGGCGCTCGCGGTGCCGGAACCGGCATCGCCCTTCGCAGCGGGCGTCGCGCCATTACGAAAATCGGTGACATACCAGCCACTTCCCTTGAGCTGAAACCCAGCCGCCGTGACCTGTTTGCGGAATTCGGGTTTGCCGCAGGATTCGCAATCGGTTAGCGGCGCGGCAGACATGCTTTGCAGTACATCCTTGGCGAAGCCGCATGCTTCGCAGCGATAGGCATAAATCGGCATTATTGCTCCCTCCCTGCAAAATTTCGAAAACCTTGAATTATAAGGGTTTTCCGGGGAGGCTCGTCGTAATCGCGCCGGGCGATCAGGCCCAGTGGGCGAGCTTTTTGGGCTGCGGCAGGAGAGAGCCGGCAATCATGCCTAGAAAGGCGACCAGCAGGCCGACAAGCTGTGGCGGCCAGATGGACTCGCTGCCAAAGACTTCCATAAGCAACCAGCTGCCCAAGCCGCCGATCACGGAGCACAGCGCACCCTGCGTATTCGAACGCTTCCAGTAGAGGCCCATCACCAAGGGAATGAAGGCACCCACCAACGGCACTTTGTAAGAGTTGCCAACCATTTCGTAAATCGGCATGCCCTGCGACACCAGTGCGAAAGTGGTGACGACGATGGTGAAACAAACAACGACGATACGCGTGGTCAGCAGCAGCTGACGGTCCGACATCGGCCGGATTTCGCGAATGATGTTTTCTGTGAGCGTGATACTGGGCGCGAGCAGGGTACCGCTGGCGGTAGACATGATGGCCGACAAGAGCGCACCAAAGAACAATATCTGCGCGAACACAGGTGTGTGGGTCAGGATGAGCGTGGGCAGGATTTTTTGCGGATCATCTTCAATCAGCGAAGCAAACATCGCCGGATCAATCAGCTGCGCCGCATACACCAGAAACATGGGAATGAAGGCAATCACAAAATACAGGGAGCCGCCGACCACGGCACCACTGGCGGCGACATTTTCGGAGCGCGCCGACATGACTCGCTGAAAGACGTCCTGCTGGGGGATGGAGCCAAACATGATCGTGACGGCGGCGCCGACAAAGGCAAGCACGGTGGGTAAGGAGAGCTCAGGCAGAAAATCAAGTTTGCCGGCATTTGCCGCATGGGTAATGACAACTTGCGCCCCGCCGGCATCGCCAGCGATGACCCAGGCAATGTACAACATGCCTGCAATAATCAGCGTCATCTGAAATGAATCCGTCAGTGCCACCGCCCACATGCCACCGAAAAGCGTATAGGTCAGCACGATGGCTGCCCCAAGGATCATGCCCGCTGACAAAGAGATGGTGCCGTTAGTCAACACGTTGAATACCAGACCCATGGCGGTGATCTGCGCCGAGACCCATCCCAGATAAGAGATCACGATGCAAAGAGACACCATGATCTCGACCGGCCGGTTATAGCGCTGCTTGTAGTAGTCGCCGATGGTCAGCAGGTTCATTCGGTACAAGCGTCGGGCAAAAAAGAGGCCCACGAAGATCAGGCAGAGCGATGCACCGAACGGATCTTCGACGACACCGCCCAGACCATGTTCGGCGAAACGCGCGGGTATTCCCAGCACCGTCTCAGAGCCGAACCAGGTCGCAAAAACGGTCGCGATCACAACAGGCAGCGGCAACGAGCGCCCGGCGTTCGCGTAATCGCCAGCAGTCTTGACGCGCCTGGCTGCGTACAGCCCGAGCGCCACCGAGATCAACAAATAGAGTCCGACAAAAGCCATCAAGGTGTTCATGCCATCTCCGATTGCGCGGACGTCTCCAAAGAAAAAACAGGCGCGATTATAGCGGCGAACGACTCGTTTCAGGTCAATGTCGGAATGACATCAATTATTTGATGTGGTGTGCGCGATGGCGCGGTTGACGAAGAAGCTTCAACCAGGCAATCCACGCGAAGTGGCATGCTGCATGAAACCCCCGCTACACTTTGCAAGGCGACTCAGAGCCCGTAATGCCAGCGCAGAAAAAGCTGAACCACGACAATGCCCAAGATAAGTCCGCCACCAAAATACACAGCGATACCTAGCAAGAGATTGGTGCGCCGCTGCTCGGCCAACAGGCGCTGAAGCAAAACGCTGTCATCCGCTTGCTGCCCTTGTGCCTTCGCCTCAAGTGCCTGCTGCAGCAGGCGCGGCAGTTGCGGCAGGATTTGTGCGTAGTGTGGCGCCTCGATCTTCAGACGTTCAATGAAACCGCGCCAGCCTACCTGCTCCTTCATCCAGCGTTCCAGAGAGGGCTTGGCGGTCGCCCACAGGTCGAGGTCCGGATCCAGCTCGCGCCCAAGCCCCTCAATATTGAGCAGGGTTTTTTGCAAAAGCACGAGCTGCGGCTGCACTTCAACATTAAAACGACGTGAGGTCTGAAACAATCGCAGCAGTACCTGTCCAAACGAGATCTGCGACAAGGGTCGATCAAAAATCGGTTCGCAGCACGCACGCACTGCCGCTTCGAGTTCATCGACGCGCGTATCTTTGGGTGCCCAACCAGATTCAATATGAGCCTGCGCCACACGTTTGTAATCGCGCTGAAAAAACGCCAGAAAATTTTGCGATAAATAGTCTTTATCAAAATCAGTCAGCGTGCCGACGATGCCAAAATCCAGCGCGATGTAGCGTCCGAAAGTCTCGGGCGCCGTGGAGACCAGGATATTCCCGGGATGCATATCCGCGTGAAAAAATCCGTCACGGAACACCTGCGTAAAAAATATCTCCACACCATCGCGCGAGAGTTTTTTAAGATCAACGCCCGCGTCAATCAGTCGCTGTGTCTGCGAGATGGGTATGCCCGTCATGCGCTCCATCACGATGACGGATTCAGCACAATAATCCCAGAACATTTCCGGCACCATCAGCAAGGGCGAACCGGCGAAATTACGGCGCAGCTGACTGGCGTTGGCTGCTTCTCGCATGAGGTCGAGTTCATCATGCAGGTGTTTATCGAACTCGGCCACTACTTCGCGGGGCTTGAGCCGCGGGCCATCCGACCACCAGCGCTCGACCCAGCCGGCAATGACGCGCATGAGTGCAATGTCTTTATCGATGGCCTGATGCACGCCGGGGCGCAACACCTTGACCGCCACCTCGGTGCCATTTTTCAGCACGGCGAAATGCACCTGCGCAACGGATGCGGACGCTACCGGCTCGCGCGAGAAACTCGCAAACAACTGGTCAGGATGCTGTCCGAGCGAGCGCGTGATCTCGGCAATCGCCAGATCCGACGCAAACGGCGGTACCCGGTCCTGCAGCCGCGCCAGTTCATCGGCGACATCAGCGGGTAGCAAGTCACGGCGCGTAGAGAGCACCTGACCGAATTTCACGAAAATGGGGCCCAGCTCTTCCAGCGCACGACGCAAACGTTCGCCACGCGGGGCGCTGATGTCACGCCAGAACAAGAGCGCAGACAAGAGCCGCACATGCGGTGGTATGCGGGCGCTGGAGAAGATGATTTCATCCAGCCCGTAGCGCAAAGACACACGAACGATTTTCAGTACGCGTAACAAGCGCGACATCATCGGGCACTCCCTGCGCTCATGTTTGAGCCTGAACTTGTGCCTGAACTTGTGCCTGAACTTGTGCCTGAATTTGTGCTTTTGCTTGGGCTTGTCCCCAAGCGTGTTTCGAGCAGGCCGATGCGCTTGCCGAGTCGCTCGACATCGTCACGCAATGCGGCCACTTGCGCGGCGAAATCTTCACCCGCCTTGCGGTAGAGAAGCAGCGGATTTTCTTCCAGCAGGTACTCGGCGATTTGCTCAACCAGCTTGCCGCCACCCGAGCGCACAGTCTGCACCGTCGACCGCGCAGCCTGCGCAATACGAACTGCGGCGATCTCACCCACGAAAGGCGCCAGATCTTCTTCCGCCTCCCAATGCAGACCTTGTGCCACTTCCGAGATCACTTTGGCGAATTCGGCATCACCGCTGAGGCTGACATAAGAAAACGCGCGATCCATGTTGGCGAGTATCTGAGGCAAATCGGCGGCCTTGATGCGGATAGTGACGTTGGGCTCATCACCCATAGCGGCTTGCAGCAGACCATCCGTCGCCACCATCAGCTCAAGCTGCACGCTGCCGAGCGCAATACGCGCTGACTTGCCCGCGTGTGCCGACAATACCTCACGCAGTTGCGGCTGGCGCGATAGCAGGTGATTCAGTGCGGCGGCAAGAGGACGTTCGGGACTCATCATGGTCTTTCAAGTTGGCAGGTATTTGCGCCTACAACTTCACACCCACATGCAAAGCCGCGACACCAGCCGTGAGATTGAAATACTCGACCCGATCCAATCCCGCATCCTGCATCATGCCTTTGAGGGTTTCCTGATCCGGGTGCATGCGGATGGACTCCGCGAGATAGCGGTAGCTGTCCGCGTCACTGGCGATCTTCTGACCCAGCCAGGGCAATACTTTGAAGGAGTACAGGTCGTAAGGCTTTTGCAGGGGAGCCGCAACCTTGGAAAACTCCAGCACCAGTAATTTGCCACCGGGCTTGAGCACACGGCGCATTTCTGCCAGCGCTGCCTCTTTGTGCGTCATGTTGCGCAGGCCAAAGGCCACGGACACCCGGTCAAAGTAATTGTCTGGAAAAGGCAGCTTCTCGGCATCACAAATCAAGGTGGGCAAGAGCAGACCGTCATTGATCATCCGGTCACGCCCCACGCGCAGCATGGATTCATTGATATCGGTGTGCCAGACCTCACCGGTGGGGCCGGCTTTTTTTGCAAAGGCGCGCGCCAGATCGCCGGTGCCGCCCGCCAAATCCAGTACGCGGAAACCAGGACGTATACCGGCCTGCGCAACGGTAAATGCTTTCCAGACCCGGTGCAGACCTGCCGACATCAGGTCATTCATGACGTCGTATTTAGCGGCCACTGAATGAAACACCTCAGCGACCTTGTGCGCCTTTTGTTCTTCAGGGACTTGTTGATAGCCGAAATGGGTTTGGGTCATAGCGGGGCTCGGTGAGTTGGAAATGCATTATACAAGTGCGGCTGCGAGGCTCCCGACCCCTGCATGCTTGGGTCTGATCGACTCGCACAACTCGGATTGGCTGCGATTTGTAGTGCCACTGCACTAAATGCACTCGTGGCGCGAACAGCGGTTGAACGTCGGTTACTGATCAAAATACTTTAAGCAGAATTTTATGTCAGGTTAACTCAAAAAAATCTTATGGCCACTAAATTGACTCTCAACCAAAGCACGTCGCTCAAGGAAGTTGGTACTTATTTTAAGGAAAACACAAGACGGGAGATTAGAGCGAGAGATCTGGGGGGTGGCAAGATCGAACTCTACGTTCGCAAAGACTCGTTCAAGCAATTTTTTACCGATAAGCTAAGACTTGAGTACTTCGTGAAGCGCGATTATCAGGCAGCCAAGAATCAGATTTTAGAGATTGTTAAAAAATTTGACCCAAACGGAAACCAAACAATTTCCAAAATATCTAGCCCCTTAAATAGACAATCTCTTCATTTTGAAGCCTATGCTTTATCAAAAGCTATAGAAGATGTCCAAGGTCAGTCTCAGGGAAGCGGCAAGGCAAGTGTCGTCACCAACACTAATAAAGGTCCTTCTAAAAATCCGTTCAAGGAAAGTCAAGATGCACAAGTCATAGTCGAAGATAATTTCAGTGCGGGCTATAAAGACAAGACAACGAAGGCACTGCTAAGAAGTGCGGAAGGACAAAAAGAAGTCTCAAAAATCATAAACGCCGTTGAAGATAACGAGGACAGAAAAACTCTTCAGCAAAATTTTGAGGCGTTAACAAAAGTTTTAGTCGGCATCGACACCAAAGAATATCCCACTGGAGTTGACTACTGCAACGCGAGAGATTTTTCCCGAGCCTGGCTCAAGGAACTGCCCGGAGCACTCAGAAAATTAAATTCCAACGTCACTAGTCCTACTGGAAGCCCTGCAAACCATGAAAGTGACCTGATAAATCGATTGACAGATTTTTCGAAACGAATCGAAAAGTGGAACGTACCGGGCACCGTTGATTTTCAAGGCGGAATAGTCGGCGATTCTCATGCCGACCTAGTTATCGTTGACGACTCATCCCTATCGTCTATTTTTATAGACCATTCAGCGGGCCAAAAAGTACCGACTTTTGTCGAAAACATCAACAGTGATTATGGTGCAACTACGTTATCGGGCTACAGCGACGTCACTGTAGTAGGCGGAAGTGCAGATGGATTAAAAATCAACTATCCACTAGGACAACCAATTGGATCCATTGAACTTGATACTCTTTACGAAGAAATCGGCAAAAAAATCGACGAAAAAATTAAATCGGCCACCCCTGAATCGAGCAAAGGATATTTAACCGCCGATCAATTTTTCATTGTGCATTTACCCATCCTGAATCCTTTTAAAAAGACAACTCTGGAACAACCGGAAAAAGACTTAGTAATGAAAGCGTTGATGAAAGCAATAGATCAGTGGACGAAGAAACACCCGGGTCTCAGAATCAGACTTGAGTTACCGGAGGGCATCGATGAGCTTTCATTAGCACAAACGGCGTTTGATATGAGCGAAAGGGGACAAATCCGGGCACAAAATGCAAAGAGGAATGAAGAATTCGCCAGAAAAAAATTGAAAGTGGACGTATGAGACGTACCTCAAAGTGGCTCGATCAGACCGCACAACCACTACCACCGGACTTCGCCATCGGCACATCCCGCCCGCTGTCGCCCGCATGCCCGGCAGCTTGCAACTTGCGCAGGTAGTCGTCCCACATCGTTGGCTGGCGCTGACAAAACGACTGCAGCACATCCCACGAATAAATCCCGCTGTCATGCCCGTCTGAAAACACGATGCGTATCGCATAGTGACCCACAGGCTCGATCGCGGTAATCTCGACACTGCGCTTGCCTGTCTGAAGCACTTCCTGCCCGGAGCCGTGACCGCGCACCTCTGCCGAGGGCGAGTGCACACGCAAAAATTCGAAAGGCAGCTGATAGCGGGTGTCGCCATAACTCAGCTCAAGAACGCGTGAGGCTTTGCGAAGGGCGATTTCGGTCGGTACTGAGGTCTCTGACATGCGGGATCCGGTAAAAATGAGGACGCGGGCGATTATGCCGCGATATGCCGCCCGCTGCAGCAGGCAAGCGACCGGCTAAAGATACGTGGACAGCCGCTGCTGCATCTTCATGCGCAACGCAGGCAGGCGCTCGGTCCGCGCCTGACGCGAAACCGCCGTCGGCTGGCGCTTTGCCTCAGCCCAGACTGGCGCGGGAAAATGTGCGTCATCGGTGTAGCGTGGTATCACATGCCAGTGAAGATGCGGCACCATGTTGCCGAAGCTGGCGAGGTTGATTTTCTCGGGCTGCATTACCTCGCGCACCACATGCTCCACCTGCCAGAGCACGTCCATCAGCAGCATGCGGTCGAGCTCGCTGAGATCGGTGACTTCCTTCACATGATCGTGCCAAATGACGCGGCAAAATCCCGGATAGTTGTCATCATCGACCAGCACGACGCGAAACTGCGTACCCTGATGCAGCACTTCGCCGCCCGGGGATTCACACAGTTCGCAACCTGATACACGGATGCTCATGGCTACACCAGCACGCGCTCTATGCCACCGTTGTTGGCGCGGGCGACATAGTCGGGCATCCAGTTAGCGCCCAGCAGATGCCTTGCCATTTCGACGACGATGTAATCAGCATCAGTCCCTGCATCGTCATTAAAGCGTGACAAACCCTGCAGGCAGGATGGACAAGAAGTCAGGATTTTGATATCACCCTCAAAACCGTCGGCGCGCAGCTTGTCCGCGCCTTTGCTCATTTCGGCTTCTTTGCGGAAGCGAACTTGCGTGGACACATCAGGCCGGGTGACGGCGAGCGTGCCGGATTCGCCGCAGCAGCGATCGTTCTTTTCAATCTTCTGCGCATCCACCGTCGTAATCAGGCTGTTGACCGTTTTGAGGGGATCCTGCTGTTTCATCGGGCTGTGGCAGGGGTCGTGATACATGTAGCGAGTGCCGGTGACGCCTTCGAGCTTCACACCTTTTTCGAGCAAGTACTCATGAATATCGACGATACGGCAGCCGGGGAATATTTTGTCGAATTCATAGCCCTGCAGCTGGTCGTAGCAGGTGCCGCATGAAACAACTACCGTTTTGATATCAAGATAGTTCAGCGTGTTGGCAACACGGTGGAACAGCACGCGATTGTCGGTGATGATTTTTTCGGCTTTATCAAAATCACCTGAGCCGCGCTGCGGATAGCCGCAGCACAAATAACCGGGCGGCAGCACGGTTTGCACGCCGACATGCCAGAGCATCGCCTGCGTGGCGAGACCGACTTGCGAAAACAAGCGCTCGGAGCCGCAGCCAGGGAAATAGAACACGGCTTCGGTGTCGGCAGTGGTGGTTTTAGGGTCGCGAATGATGGGGACGAATTTATCGTCTTCGATATCCAGCAAAGCGCGCGCGGCTTTCTTGGGCAGATTACCGGGCATTTTTTTATTGATGAAATGAATTACCTGCTCACGCACAGGCGGTTTGCCATGGGTGGACGGTGGCGCCTTGGTTTGCTTTTTCGCGAATTTTTTCAGCAGGTCATTCCCGATACGCTGGGCTTTGTAACCCCAGCCAATCATGACCTGACGGGTGGCATTGATGGTGGCCGGGTCTTTCGCATTCAGGAAAAACATCGACGCTGCGGTACCGGGATTGAAGGATTTTTTATCCATCTTGCGCAGCAGATTGCGCATGTTCATGGACACATCGCCAAAATCAATATCGACCGGGCAAGGCGTCAGGCATTTGTGGCAGACAGTGCAGTGATCGGCGACATCTTCGAATTCTTCCCAGTGACGTATGGAGATGCCGCGCCGGGTCTGTTCTTCGTACAAAAAGGCTTCGACCAGCAAGGAGGTCGCGAGAATCTTGTTGCGCGGCGAATAAAGGAGATTCGCGCGCGGCACGTGCGTAGCGCAGACAGGCTTGCATTTGCCGCAGCGTAGACAGTCTTTGACGCTATTGGCAATCGCGCCGATGTCGCTTTGCTGCATGATTAGCGACTCGTGACCCATCAGACCGAATGAAGGTGTGTAGGCATTGCGCAGGTCGGCGTGAAGCCCGGGGGAGTTCAGCAGCTTGCCTTTGTTGAAGCGCCCTTCGGGATCGATGCGCTGTTTGTAATCGCGGAATTCGCCGATCTCGGCTTCGGTCAAAAATTCGAGTTTGGTGATGCCGATGCCGTGTTCGCCGGAAATCACGCCGTTCAATGATCTGGCCAGCGCCATGATCTCGACGACAGCGGCATGCGCAGTTTGCAGCATGTCGTAGTCGTCGGAGTTCACCGGGATGTTGGTGTGTACATTGCCGTCACCGGCATGCATGTGGAGTGCAACAAACACGCGACCGCGCAAGACACGTTTATGTATGGCGCTGCACTCTTCGAGTACCGGCTTGAAAGCTGCGCCACTGAAAATCTGGCGCAGCTGCGCGCGCACTTCGGCTTTCCATGAAATACGGATGCTGCGATCCTGCAGCACATCGAATACGCGCAATTCAGGCCGCACGCCGGACTGTGCAGCCGCTGCGTCAATTTCGGCGAGTCGCTGTGCGAGTCCAAGCTCAGCGAGCTCTTTGCGTGCGCTGTCTATGTGGATGTCGAGATGCGACAGCAACCATGACCAGCGTGCATGCACAGACTCCAACAAGCTCAAGGCCTGTGCGACACGATCCTCGAGTAATTCAGCCGGCGGTATTTCGAATCCTTCGTCATCGTCGCTTTTGCCCAGCTTTAGGTGACCGCGCGCAAAATAAGATGAGAGTTCAGCGACCAGTCTAAGCTTGTTGGTTATCGACAGACGAATATTGATGCGCTCGATGCCATCGGTGTACTCGCCCATGCGATCCAAGGGGATCACAACGTCTTCGTTGATCTTGAAGGCATTGGTGTGGCGCGCGATGGCAGCGGTACGTGCACGATCGAGCCAGAATTTTTTACGCGCCTCGGGGCTTACCGCGACAAAGCCTTCGCCGACGCGGGTGTTGGCGATTCGTACGACTTCGGAAGTGGCTCTGGCAACAGCTTCTTCATCATCACCGACGATGTCGCCGAACAGCGCCATTTTGGGCAGCACACCGCGCTTGGATTTAGTCGCATATCCCACGGCGCGCAGATAGCGTTCGTCGAGATGTTCGAGACCTGCGAGTATGGCGCCGCCTTTTTTGGTTTCGGCATCAAGGTAGGCCTTGATCTCGACGATCGAGGGAATCGCATCACGTGCCTGTCCGAAAAATTCGAGACAGACGGTGCGTGTGGCTTTGGGCATCTTGTGCAGTATCCAGCGCGCGGACGTGATGAGCCCGTCGCAACCTTCTTTTTGCACACCGGGCAGTCCAGCAAGAAATTTGTCAGTAACGTCTTTGCCCAAGCCTTCTTTGCGAAACTTGCGACCATCAATCTCCAGGATCTCGGTCTTGAAGGGTGCGTTGTGCTTCGATGCACGACTACGCTCGGCGGGATGGGTCCACTCGAGTCGGAACCGCGCCAGCGCAACATCGTGAATCTTGCCAAGATTGTGGTCGAGGCGCGTGACTTCCAGCCAGTCACCATTGGGGTCTACCATGCGCCAGCTAGCGAGATTGTCGAGCGCCGTACCCCACAGCACGGCTTTCTTGCCACCCGCATTCATGGCGATGTTGCCGCCGATGCAGGAGGCGTCGGCCGAGGTGGGATCGACGGCAAAGACATAGCCAGCTTTTTCAGCGGCATCGGCGACGCGACGGGTGACCACGCCGGCACCGGAAAAAATGGTGGCGCATTCGCGCGCTGCGCCGGGCAGCTGCTGCACCACGACATCCCCAAGCGCTTCCAGTTTTTCGGTGTTGATGACGGCCGACGTGGGCGTGAGCGGTATGGCACCGCCGGTGTAACCCGTGCCACCACCGCGCGGAATAATGGTCAGACCCAGTTCGATGCAGGCTTTGACGAGACCGGCGATTTCTTCTTCGCTGTCAGGCGTCAGAACGACAAAGGGATACTCGATACGCCAGTCGGTCGCGTCAGTGACATGGGAGACGCGCGAGAGTCCATCGAAACGGATGTTGTCTTTGTTGGTGTAACGACCCAGCACCCGTAGCGCACGGCGGCGCAATTCCTGCGTCTGGCGAAACTCGGCGGCAAATTCGCGAATCGCCTCTTTGGCCAACTGCAGCAGTGTGGCGACATGCGTACTGCGCGTCTGCGCCGCAGCGCTGTCCGACTCCTCCGTGTCGGCGGTACGGCGGCGATCAATTTCGGCCAAGCGATGGTAAAGCGCCTCGACCAGTGCATCACGGCGCTTGGGGTTGTCGAGCAAATCATCCTGCAAATAGGGATTGCGGCGCACGACCCAAATGTCGCCCAGAACTTCATAGAGCATGCGTGCCGAACGACCGGTCTGACGCGCGCTGCGCAATTCGGCGAGCAGTTCCCATGCCTTCTCGCCCAAGAGCCGAATGACGATTTCACGGTCGGAGAACGAGGTGTAGTTGTACGGTATTTCACGCAAGCGCGCCGGCGCGGTATTTTCCGGGGCGTCAGTGCGCAAAACGTGCATGTTTGCGGGGGCGTTCATCTGAGGAAACAGCAGAGCTGATGCTAAAAACGCATTCTAGCCTACGGCCATGCACAATGACCGGTGTAAGCCCTTGAAGGACTGTGGCTTTTCAGCTTAATTTGGCTTTGAGTTTGAGTTGCTTTGCATTTCTCATGATTGCGGTCGGCCGGTAGACAACGAAAGACGGTGGATGCCAGCCTCTTAAAACCACGGCAGTATGCGATGCCAAACACCATCGGGCACCAGCATCAGAAGCGCAGTCGCTGTCAGATAGCGTAGAAACTTACCCATCGCCATGTAGATCAGACTCGGCCAGAACGGCATTTTCAGCCAGCCCGCGAGCGAGCACAAAGGGTCACCGACCACGGGCAGCCAGGACAGCAGCAGAGTCTTGGGACCAAAACGCTGCATCCAGCCAAACCAGCGCGATTCGCGCTCCTTCGCCAACACATTTTTTGCACCGAAACCCATCCCGTAGCTGATGGCGCCACCGATGGTGTTACCCAGTGTGGCCACCACGAGCGCAGGCCAGAACAAAGCAGGGTTCACTTTTACAACAGCAAACAAGGCGGGCTCGGAACCCATGGGCAATAGCGTTGCCGACAGCAGGCTAATGAGGAATAGCGCTGGCAAACTGAGCGAGGGAAGCGCAAGCGCTGCCAGCAAGGGATCGATGACTGCGTTCATCCTGCGCTCTGATAGAAGGGGGGTCCATTATAATGAGCCCATCATGCGGCCTGACTACCTTAAAAAAATCCTGACATCGCGCGTCTATGATCTGGCGATAGAAACACCGCTGGAGCTGGCGCCCAATCTGTCGCAACGAACAGGTAACCGGATTTATTTCAAGCGCGAGGACATGCAAAGCGTGTTCAGTTTCAAGTTGCGTGGCGCATACAACAAGATGGCGCATCTGCCACCGGCGCAACTCAAACGCGGCGTGATTTGTGCATCTGCAGGCAATCATGCACAAGGGGTGGCGCTGTCTGCCAGCACGCTTGGCTGTCGCGCAGTGATCGTGATGCCAACCACCACCCCCGCCGTAAAAATTGATGCCGTTCGCGCGCGAGGCGGGGAGGTGGTCTTGCATGGCGATTCTTATTCGGACGCTTACCAGCACGCATTAGCCCTGGAGAAAAAACACAAGCTGTGTTTCGTGCATCCTTTCGATGATCCGGACGTGATCGCCGGTCAGGGCACCATCGGGATGGAGATTCTGCGTCAGCATCCGGGACCGATTCATGCGGTGTTTGTGGCCGTCGGTGGTGGTGGACTGATCAGTGGTGTCGCTGCCTATATCAAAGCGGTGCGGCCCGATGTGAGAGTGATTGGGGTGCAAACCACGGATTCGGATGCGATGACGCGCTCGCTGGCCTCGGGTCGTCGTGTGCTGCTGCAGGATGTGGGTTTGTTTTCCGATGGCACTGCAGTCAAACAAGTGGGCGAGGAAACCTTTCGTCTCGCACGCGAGTATGTCGATGAGATGATTCTGGTCGATACCGATGCGGTATGCGCCGCGATCAAGGATGTGTTTACTGATACACGCAGCATTCTCGAGCCGGCAGGTGCGCTGGCAATTGCAGGCGCCAAGGCGTATGTTGATCGTTTTGCGCAAGGCAAAAAATCGCTGCGTAATGAAACGCTGGTGGCGATTGCCTGTGGCGCGAACATGAATTTCGATCGACTGGGTTTTGTTGCAGAACGCGCTCAGGTGGGCGAAGCGCGCGAGGCCGTTTTCGCCGTCACGATTCCGGAAGAGCGCGGCAGCTTCCGCCGCTTTTGTGAGCTGATCGGGCCGCGCGCGGTGACGGAATTCAATTACCGAATCAGCGATGAACGCGAAGCGCATGTGTTTGTTGGTTTACAGGTTGCCAACCGCGATGAGCCCGAGCGCATCTCGAAACAATTCCGCAAACAGGGCTTCAAGACGATTGATCTGACGCAGGATGAGCTAGCCAAGCAGCACATTCGTCATCTGGTGGGTGGCAAGAGCGCGCTGGCCCAGGATGAATTGATGTACCGATTTGAATTTCCCGAGCGTCCAGGCGCGCTGATGCGTTTTCTGGACAGTCTGGCACCGAACTGGAACATCAGCCTCTTCCATTACCGCAATCAGGGCGGCGATGTAGGGCGCGTGCTGGTGGGTCTGCAAGTGCCCAGAGCCGAGATGAAACGTTTTCGCGATTTCCTCGCAACCCTGGGCTATCGCTCCTGGGACGAAAGCGATAATCCGGCGTATCGCTTGTTCTTGTAATCTGCAGACGAGAATGATCACGAATGCCATTGACTGGCGTTCGTTATTCCAACCACCGAGACATTCATGAGCAATAGCCAACCACCCGCACAACCACCACTGGGTCAGACATCGTTCTACCCTGATGACTATGATCCCGGCTTATTGTTCGCGATGCCACGCGCCGAGCAGCGCGCTGCGCTGGGCATGACGGGCACGCTGCCGTTTTTTGGCATGGACATCTGGAATGCGTATGAGATGTCCTGGCTCAACCTGCGCGGCAAGCCGCAGGTGGGCATCGCAACGCTGCATGTCCCGGCGGATTCGCCGAACATTGTCGAGTCAAAGTCGATGAAGCTGTACATGAACTCGCTGAATCAATTGCGCGTGGCCGGCGCGGACGCGGTGCAGTCTTTGCTGCAAGCCGATCTGTCTGCCGCCTTTGGCGCGCCGGTGCAGGTCACGCTCAGTACCAGCGAATCATTCGGCCAAACGCGCATGGGTGAACTTGAGGGTTTGCTGCTCGATCGTCTGGACATCGAGGTCGATGAGTATCAACCGAATCCCGCACGGCTCAAGGCAAGTACCGACGCCCCACCGGTGCAGGAAACGCTGGTCTCGCATTTGCTCAAATCGAATTGCCCGGTGACGAATCAGCCCGACTGGGCAAGCGTGCAGATCCGCTACGCGGGTCCTGCCATTGATCAGGCGGCTTTGCTGACCTACCTGATCGGATTCCGCCAGCATCAGGAATTCCATGAGCATTGTGTCGAACGAATTTTCATGGACTTGTTGACGACCTGTAAGCCCACCAAGCTGATGGTCCTGGCGCGGTATACCCGACGCGGTGGTATTGACATCAATCCATGGCGCAGTAATTTTTCGCTGTCAAAAATGCCACTTAATGCACGAAATGCAAGGCAATGAAGCGCCAGCCATGCGCTTGGGCAGGGTCCAAGAACGGGCTCACGGCAACCTCGCCACGCAAAGCAACGGTTTTTCGAAAAGCGATTGCCAAGCCGGGCTGTCAGGTATAGATTTGGCGCCCGGGCAATGCTCAGCACCGATGTCGCGAAAGCCGCCGAATACATGAAACGGCTGTCGCGATCTGTCTTCCCTCTGAGGGAAGACAGGGCTGGCAAACCGACCCCAGATGCCCCGGGAAGTCACCTATAATTCGGGGCGATTGTTTTTAGTGCGACGCGTCATGACTCATTTCAGCCAGATTCTCCCGGAAACCAATGTGGTCCTCGACCTGGAGTGCTCCAGCAAAAAGCGGGCATTCGAGCAGGCCGGACTGATTTTCGAGAACAACTGCGGGATCGCCCGCTCCACCGTATCCGACAACCTCTTTGCACGCGAGCGACTGGGCTCGACTGGCCTCGGTCAGGGCGTCGCTGTGCCGCACGGGCGTATTCGCGGCCTCAAGGCGCCACTGGCGGCGTTTGTACGATTGTCTGAACCCATCCCTTTCGAATCGCCGGATGGTGAACCGGTCAAGCTGCTGATCTTTCTGCTGATACCGGACAACGTGACCCAGCAGCACCTTGAAATCCTCTCGGAAATCGCCGAGATGTTTTCCGACAAAAATTTCAGAAGCGCGATGAACGAAGATGCGGACGCCAAGTCCCTGCACACGCGGCTGGTGAGCTGGCAGCCCGCCGAGCGCAACGTCGCCTGAGGCCAGCGCTCCCGATAATGCCGCTCAATACGCCTCTGTCAATTCAGCAACTGTATGAGGACAACCTCAGAGCGCTGAAACTGAGCTGGCTGGCGGGACAAAATGGCAGGGATCGTCTCATTTTTGGCGACGCCACCTCGGCAGCCGATCAGGTCGGTCACTTGAATCTGATTCACCCTGGCCGTATTCAGGTGTTCGGACAACAAGAGGTCGATTATCTGCTGCGCATCTCCGATAACAGTCGTACGGCGCAAACGCGCGAGCTCGTCGCCGGGGAACCACCCGCCTTCATCGTCGCCCAATCACTGCCTGCCCACCCGCAGATCGTCAGCGTCTGCAACGAAAAAAATATTCCTCTCCTCACCACCTCGCTGCCAGCGGCGCAAGTCATTGATTACCTGCGCGTATATCTGTCGAAAAAGCTGGCAATACGCGTGACCATGCATGGCGTGTTCATGGATGTACTCGGCGTGGGCGTGTTGATTACAGGCGAGTCCGGGCTGGGCAAAAGCGAACTGGGACTGGAACTGATTTCGCGTAACCATGGCCTGATCGCGGACGATGCCGTGGAGTTTTCGCGCATTGCGCCCAACATGATCGAAGGTCGTTGTCCTGCGCTGCTGCAAAACCTGCTGGAAGTACGCGGCCTCGGTCTGCTGGATATCCGAACCATTTTTGGCGAGACGGCAGTGCGGCGCAAGATGCGACTCAAACTCATCGTGCATCTGGTGCGCCGCAAGACACTCGAGGAAAACTATGAGCGACTGCCGCTGGACCAGCAAACACAGGAAGTACTGGGCCTGCCGATACGCAAAGTCGTAATCCCGGTGGAAGCAGGTCGCAATATCGCGGTGCTGCTCGAAGCTGCCGTGCGCAATACCATTCTGCAGATGCGCGGCATCGACACGCTCGCCGAGTTCATGGATCGACAGCAGCAGGCGATGGGCGGCGAATGAGCGCACCTCTCATCTGATCACTGAGAAATCTGTTCCAAACCTTGCGGCGCCGAAGCCGCTATCATGTTGCCATGCGCATCGTCCTCCTCACCGGTATCTCGGGCTCGGGTAAATCCGTTGGCCTCAACGCACTCGAAGACACGGGTTATTTTTGCGTTGACAATCTGCCGCCCTCCCTGCTGCGAGCGCTGGTGGCCACCCGCATGAGCGAGGGCGCGCAAAATCTGGCTGTCGCGGTGGATGCACGCAGTGCCTCATCTCTGACCGACCTGCCCGCGGACGTGCTCTGGCTTAAAGAGCAGGGACATCATGTGGACGTGATTTTTCTGACTGCCAAAACCGAGTCGCTGATCAATCGCTTCTCCGAAACACGCCGCAGTCATCCGCTCTCGCATCGCATTGCACCGGATGGCCAGCCCGCCGACATGCCGACGCTGATGGAATGCATTCGACAGGAACGCGAAATGCTCTCGAGTGTCGAGGGCATTGGTCATCTGATCGATACCTCCGGACTGTCGGCCAATCAGCTGCGCCAGTGGATACGTGATTTGCTGCAGACGGATCAGGGCAAGTCCTTGTCACTACTGTTCGAATCTTTTGCGTTCAAATTCGGCGTGCCGCTCGACGCGGATCTGGTCTTTGATGTCCGCGTGGTGCCAAATCCGTTTTATGACAAGCAGCTGCGTCCGCTGACGGGTCGCGATCAGCCTGTGATCGATTTCCTGCAAGCGCAGCCGGATGCGATGCACTTGATGACGGATATTCAATCCTTTGTCGAAAAATGGCTACCCGCTTTCGAACGCGACAATCGCAGCTATCTGACGGTGGCGATTGGCTGCACGGGGGGTCAGCACCGTTCGGTGTTCATGGTGGAACAACTGGCGACGCATTTCCGAGACCGGGCGCGCGTGCTGGTACGTCACCGCGAGCTGGGTCAGTAAATCCACACGGCGAGCGCGAGATGAGTGATACAGCCTGGTTGCCGCTTTTTCCTCTGAAAACCGTTTTGTTTCCCGGCGGTGTGCTGCCCTTGCGCGTGTTCGAAACCCGCTACGTGGACATGGTGCGCGCGTGCATGAAAACCGAATCGCCCTTTGGTGTCGTCGCGATTCGCAGTGGCGTCGAGGTCGGCATGGCCGCTGAACCGTACACAGTCGGCACGCATGCGCATATCGTCGAGTGGGACATGCCGGAGCTGGGCGTCCTGCTACTGCAAACACGGGGTGGCACGCGCTTTCGCATCCTTGAAACCCGATTGCAAAACAATCAGCTGCTCGAGGCGCGTACGGAAGCGCTGCCATCTGACGAAATAAACACGACCGAGTACAGTGAAAGCGCGCTGGCTGTGTGCAGCCGTGTACTGCGTGTGGTGATGGATGAACTGCTGGAGCGCGCGAGCGCGGAAGCGGGCCGTGACTTCGTTAATCCCTTTCCTGAACCACACCAGCTTGACCATGCTGGATGGGTCGCGAACCGCTGGTGTGAAATGCTGCCAATTGACCACGATGAAAAGCAGTCACTGCTGGAAATCACCGATGACAGCGAGCGCATCCTGCGTGTAGAAGCCTATCTGCAGCAAAACGGCGTTCTGTAGTTGTACGCAGGATTCAACGGTCTGTCGTCGCACTGACTGTCGCCAGCAGTTTGCGCACCGGAGAGGGCAATGCGGCCTCGCCGATTTGTGCCAGCGCACGCCACTGATAATCCGACTGCGCCGCCATGACATGGCGCTGCATCAACCTAACCTGCACAGGCATGACCGAGAGACGGTAATGCGTGAAGCCGTGGACGAAACGGCTGAGCATCGTGATGTCATCAATGTCACCGAACGCCGACAGGGCTAGTGCGAGCTGTTCATGAAGATCGACATCTGAATCGCCTGAGGACAATCGATTGAGTTCGGGCAGCGACAGCAAGCCTCCCCAGATGCCTTCGGGCGGACGCTGTTCCATCAGTATCTCGCCCTCATGCACGACCACCAGCATCACGGTGGATTTTTCCGGTATCGCTTTTTTGGGTTTGCGCGCAGGCAGTTCCGAGGTGCGGCCTGAAGCATGCGCAACACAGCGTGACTGCATGGGACAGCGCTCGCAGGCGGGCCGCGTGCGCGTGCACAGTGTTGCGCCGAGATCCATCAGTCCTTGTGTGTACGCTTCGATGTCTCGCGCCGGCAGCAGTGTCTCGGCACGGTGCCATAGGTCGCGTTCCACGGCGACCTGCCCGGGAAATCCTTCGATGCCGAATACCCGACAAAACACCCGCTTGACGTTGCCATCCAGGATGGCCGCTCGCGCGCCATAGGCAAAGGCTGCAATCGCAGCCGCGGTTGATTTGCCAATGCCCGGAAGCGAGGCGAGCGTCTCGGGATCGGGCGGAAACTTGCCGGCATGCTGCGCAACAATCTGCTGCGCGCAGCGATGCAGATTACGTGCGCGGGTGTAGTAACCGAGACCACTCCAGTGCGCCATTACGTCCTCTGTCGGCGCAGCAGCCAGTGCGGCGACATCGGGAAAGCGCTCAAGGAATCGCGCGTAATACGGAATCACGGTAGCGACCTGGGTTTGCTGCAGCATGATTTCAGAAAGCCAGATGCGATACGCATCGCGCGTACCTTGCCATGGCAGTTGATGACGGCCGTGCTGCTTTTGCCAAGCGATCAGCGCTTCGGCAAAGCGGGTGTCTTGCGGAGAAGCGTTTTTGACAATACGTTTCATGAGGGTCGTATGCTCTAGCGCTGACAGCGTCCGCAGTAGAACGTGGAACGCTGACCCTGCACAATGCGTCGCACCGGTGCATCGCAGTGACGGCAAGCTTCGCTTTCGCGGTCGTAGACAAAATAGTTCTGCTGAAAATAACCCGACTGTCCATCAGCACCAATAAAGTCGCGCAGCGAGCTGCCGCCTTGTTCGATAGCAGCAGCGAGCACACGACGAATAGCGATCGCGAGCTTTTGATAGCGCGCGAGTGAAATGCGTCGCGCTGCAGTGTTCGGATGAATGCCGGATTCGAAAAGACTTTCGCATGCATAGATATTGCCGACCCCGACCACGATGTCGCCGGCCAGCAGCACTTGTTTGATCGCCGCGCTGCGATTGCGCGTCTGACGATGCAGCAGCACGGCCAGATCGTCGGACGTGAGCGGTTCGACACCCAGACTGCGCAGCAACACATGCGACTCGATATCACCCTCGGCTTGTGCATGCCATAGCACCGCACCGAAGCGGCGCGGATCGGTTAGGCGTATGAGTTGCTCGCCCAGCAGCAAATCGAAATGATCATGTTTTTGCGGTGGATGATCTGCCGGCAGCATGCGCAGATGGCCGGACATGCCCAGATGAATGATCAGCGTACCGTGCGAGAAGTGAATCAGGAGATACTTGCCGCGCCGGCCCGTAGACACGACACGCTGGCCCGTGAGCAGCTTGTCCAGATCCGTTGGAAAAGGCCAGCGCAAACCACTGCGACGCTGGACCACGCCGGTGATGCGACGGCCCTCAAGGAAAGGCGCGATACCGCGGCGGGTGACTTCGACTTCGGGTAATTCTGGCATTGGGGAGACGCTGAATAAATCCACATTTGATGGCGAGCCAGCATAGCTGTGCGACGCGGGGATCAGCTAAGTCATGGCGTTATCACGGTTATTAGCTGAAAAACTTTCTTGTTTTGTTTAACCACTACTTCTTTAGCGCTTATTGCCTTTTTACATACGACTCACCGTTCCGGCAAGCCTTGCGGGAGATTGTCAAAAACACAGTTTCGGGTCGACGCGGCGGTTTTTACTTTCGTCGTAAAATCAACGTCCCACACCAAGCCCCCGCGGGCAACCCACAGGACAGTGCCTTGAAAAATTTTGCAGCCATTCTAACGCTCTCGGCATTACTTGCCTCGGGCAGCGTCGCACACGCGGCACCCGATACACCCAACAATACGGATGGCTTGCCACTGATCTCGTTATCCGAGGATCTGATGCTCAAGTATCTGTCGGCCGAGCTGGCATTTCAGCGGGGTCAAGCCGCCGGCGCGCACTTGGCGATGATGTCACTGGCCCGTTCAACCGGCGATCCGCGGCTGGCGCGGCGCGCGACCGAGATGGCGATTGCAGCGTCAAGTTCGGCTGATGCACTCAAAGGCGCCAAGTTGTGGCGCGAGTTGGCGCCACGTTCGGATGAGGCCTTTCAGGTGTTACTGGGTCTTCAACTGAACAACAATCGTCTGGATGAAGCCAAACAGGCGCTGGCGCAGCAACTGGCCGCCAGCACACCCGACCAGCTGCCCGCAGTGATTGCGACCATGCAGCGCAATCTCTCACGCATGTCCGACAAGTCAAAAGCGGCCGCTTTGCTGCGCGAACTACTCGAACCTTATCGCGGCTCTGTCGACGCGCATCTGGCGATTGCGCAGTTTTCTATGGTGTCGGGCGATCGTGCCGGTGCGCTGCGCGCAGCACGCGAAGCGCTGGTCAGATTTCCGAAATCTGAGATCGCTGCATTGGTAGTGGCTCAGATCGAGGACAAGGCCGAGGCGGCTCGCGTACTGACTGAATTCCTGCAAAAAAATCCCGCATCTCGCGAAGTCCGTCTGGCCCACGCCCGTATGTTGTACGAGCAATCGAAACTTGCCGAGGCAAAAAAAGAATTCAAGATTCTCATTGAGCAGAAAAAAGATGACCAGACCGCATTGTTTGCACTGGGTCTTCTGTCGGTACAAGCCAATGAGCTTGCGGATGCCGAAAAATATCTGTCTGCCTACATCGATACACTTGGGGGTCAGCCCGATCGGGAGCGTGATGCGACGCAGGCTTTGATGTTGCTCGCTCAGATGGCTGAGGACCGCAATGATGTGGCGGGTGCCTTGAGATGGCTGGAGATGGCAGACACATTGACACACCAAGGCTCGGTGACTGCGATACTCAAGCGCGCGCAACTGCAGTCAAAAACCGGCAAAGTCGACGCAGGTCGTCAACTTCTGGCCGAAGCTGATGCCGACAGCGATGATGACCGCGTAAGGCTGATCATTGTCGATGCACAGATTCTGCGCGATGCTGGCCGTCTGTCCGAAGCCATCAAGGTAGTCGAAGATGCGCTGGAGAGCCTGCCGGGCAATATTGATCTGTTGTACGAATACGCGATGCTGGTCGAGAAAAACCGCGAGTTCGAGACCATGGAAAAAGCACTGCGCAAAATCATCCAGATTGCGCCCGACAATCCACAAGCCTATAACGCGCTGGGCTACTCTTTCGCGGAACGCAATATCCGTTTGCCCGAAGCCTATGACCTCATCAAGGTCGCACTGGCGCTCGCGCCAGATGATGCTTTCATCATCGATAGCATGGGATGGGTGGAATTCCGCATGGGCCGGCTGGAAAAAGCCGAAGAGCTTCTGCGCCGCGCATATGGACTGCGACCCGACCCGGAAATCGCTGTCCATCTCGGTGAAGTTTTATGGTTGCTTGGTCGCGAAGATGAGGCGAAAAAGCTCTGGCGCTATGCCAACGGCAAAGATCCAAAGAATGAGTCTTTGAAAGGCACGCTTGAGAGATTCCAGGTGAAACTCTAATCAGTCATCCGATGCGGCGACTCTTTCTTCTGGCATGCCTGTCTCTTGCCGCTTGTACGACATTGCCTGAGGGCCCACTCAGCGAGCGCAATTACCAAAGCGCGATCACGGTGGGCGGTCGCTTGTCGGTGCGCTACCAGCAAGGTGGCCAGCCACAATCCCTCCAGGGCAAATTCCGCTGGCAACAGCAAGGTGAGCAGACAAACATTACGCTGTACTCACCGCTCGGACAGACGATTGCGACCATTCAGATCACACCGGGATTGGCGGTGATGACGCAATCCGACGGTGAAAAAAAACAAGCGCCCAATGTCACTGCACTGACGCAAGAAGTACTTGGCTGGCCGATGCCTGTAGATGGGCTGCGCTACTGGCTGCAAGGCTTCGTACAAAACGCCAATGGCAAACTGGACATGGCTTCGCCAGAAAGCACGCCTAGTTTTCAGAGCGATGGTTGGCGCGTGCGCTATGTGAGTTGGCAGCGCAATGCGAGCATTCAGTATCCCAAGCGTTTCGATATGGAGCGCACCACGGCAGAAGCCGGCGATATCGTCTTGCGGCTTGTGATCGATGACTGGAACGACCGCTAGCCACATGAGGTATTTGCACGACTGTCGCGCGCCCGCCAAGCTCAACTTGTTTCTGCACGTCGTCGGGCAGCGTGATGATGGCTATCATTTGCTGCAATCGGTGTTTCAGCTGATCGATCTGTCAGATGTGCTGCATTTTGATCTGCGCGACGATGAAGCCATCGTGCGCGTGACGGACGTGCCCGACGTGCCCGCCAGCGACGATCTGATCGTGCGTGCGGCACAACTGCTGGCTGGCGCCATGGCCCAGCGCGGGCGCAAGCCAGCAGGCGTAAACATCGCCATCGAAAAACACATTCCCATGGGTGGCGGTCTGGGCGGCGGATCCTCGGATGCAGCCACAACCTTGATGGCGCTCAATCGCCTCTGGCAGGCCGATATGACCCGCAGCGATCTGATGGCACTGGGCTTGCAACTCGGCGCCGATGTGCCTTTCTTCCTGCTGGGTGAAAATGCCTTCGTCGAAGGCATAGGCGAACAGCTCACGGCGGTACCCACACCGACCGCCTGGTTTGTGGTGATACACCCCGGCATTTCGGTGCCTACGCCCTTGATCTTCAGGGCACCCGAATTGACACGCAACACCAAAGCGGTCAGAATAGCGGACTTTTCTGCGAGCCCCTTGGGCTTCGGAAGGAACGATTTGCAAGCAGTAGCCGCCCGGGCTTTTCCTCCTGTTGCAGACGCCGTTGAATGGCTGTCCGGCTTTGGTGAGGCCCGCATGACCGGCTCAGGCGCCTGTGTTTTCGCTGCCTTCGCCTCGGAATCCGAGGCAGACGCCGTGCTCCAGAGTGTGCCCGCCGGGTGGCGTGGCTGGAAGGCGCGTTCACTGGCAGCACACCCGATGGTCGATCTGCTGCAGTCGTAATCAGGAATTCGTCCTGGCGCGTTGTCGCCGGACTCAGGGTTGTGTAGGGGAATCGCCAAGTTGGTTAAGGCACTGGATTTTGATTCCAGCATTCCAAGGTTCGAATCCTTGTTCCCCTGCCATTTAATTGGTCTGCCACTGCAAATGTACGGTAGGCAGGCTCGCAAAAGCCACCCAATTCGACGAAGCCGCCAGTGCCGGAATCAGTACCCGGTCGTGGCGGCTTTTCAAACTGTTAACAGACTGTAGTCAGGGATCCCATGTCGCAAGAGAACCTGATGGTTTTTACCGGAAACGCCAATCCGGCACTTGCTGATGGCGTTGCGCTCCAGCTGGGCATCCCACTGGGCAAGGCAGTGGTGTCGCGGTTTTCGGACGGCGAGATCGTGGTCGAGATCAACGAGAACGTTCGCGGCAAGGACGTCTATGTCCTGCAATCGACCTGTGCGCCGACCAATGATCACCTGATGGAAATCATGCTGATGGTCGATGCGCTCAAGCGCTCTTCCGCTGGCCGGATTACCGCTGTTCTGCCTTATTACGGCTATTCACGGCAAGATCGCCGCCCGCGCTCTGCACGCGTTGCGATCTCGGCCAAAGTGGTGGCCAATATGCTGCAGGAAGCAGGCGTGGACCGTGTGCTGATCATGGATCTGCATGCGGATCAGATCCAAGGATTTTTTGATATCCCTGTCGATAACATTTACGCCTCGCCCATCCTGCTGTCGGACTTGGTGGAAAAGCATTACGACGACTTGCTGGTGGTGTCGCCCGATGTCGGCGGCGTTGTCCGCGCAAGAGCGCTGGCCAAGCGCCTCAATTGCGATCTGGCGATTATTGACAAGCGCCGGCCGAAAGCCAATGTGTCGGAAGTGATGAACATCATTGGTGAAGTCGAAGGCCGCAACTGCGTGATCATGGATGACATGGTCGATACCGCCGGCACGCTGACCAAGGCGGCAGAGGTATTGAAGGAGCGCGGCGCAAAAAAAGTGATTGCTTATTGTACGCATGCAGTGTTGTCGGGCCCGGCGATTGACAGGATTGCGAAATCGCCACTGGATGAACTGGTCGTCACCGATACGATACCGCTGAGCGATGAAGCAAAAGGCTGCAAGAAAATCCGTCAGCTCTCTTGCGCTGCACTGCTGGCCGAGACGATCCGGCGCATCAGCAAGGGTGACTCAGTGATGTCGCTGTTTGCCGAGGATGAGGCAGCCGGCTGAATTTGATTTGGGCAAGCATGCAATGTTTGTCTTTTTCCAGTCCCCTGGTCGCGGGGGACTTAACACCAAGGGCGATTAGCCCACAACAGGAGTTCACATGAAAGTTGTCGCATTTCCACGCACTGAGCAGGGGTCCGGAGCGAGCCGCCGCCTGCGCAGAGCTGGCCATACCCCTGGCATCATCTACGGTGGCTCAGCTGCACCGGTCAACGTTGCACTTGACCACAATGCGCTGTTCCACGCACTGAAAAAAGAAGCCTTTCACTCGTCGATTCTCGACATGGAAGTCGATGGCAAATCCGAGAAAGTGCTGCTGCGTGATTTCCAGATGCACGCGTTCAAGCCTCTGGTATTGCATGCTGATTTTCAGCGCGTGGACCCGAACCAGAAGATTCACATGAAGGTGCCGCTGCATTTCATCAACGCCGATATCGCACCCGCCATCAAGCTCTCCGGCGGCATTATCAGCCACGTCATGAACGAGATCGATATCAGCTGCTTGCCTAAAGATCTGCCCGCATTCGTGGAAGTTGATCTGTCGAACATGCAGGTAAACACCTCGTTCCACGTCGCCGATCTGAAACTGCCTGCTGGCGTGGTGGCTGTGCATGCCAAAGACAACCCCACGATCGCAACCGCGACGGTTCCCGGTGGCAGCAAGGCCGATGAACCTGCTGCTGCGCCTGAAGAAAAGAAGTAATGGTCTGAGCCATCAGGCAAAAAAGCCCGTCCGTGCGACGGGCTTTTTTTCGGCTGGCGCGATGACGGCGGACTGTATCGCGGCTTGTCGGATAATCGCCTTGCACACCACTCAATCAATACCCACATGTCCATACGTCTGATCGTCGGGCTGGGCAATCCCGGCGCTGAATATGAAGCTACCCGCCATAACGCCGGGTTCTGGCTGGTCGATCGCCTGGCGTCTGGCCAATTGCGGCGGGAAACGCGGTTTAATGCGCTGGCCGCGAAAATCCGTATGGCGGGCGAGGAAGTCTGGTTGCTGGAGCCGCAGACATTCATGAACCGCTCTGGCCAATCCGTTGGTGCGCTGGCGCGTTTTTACAAAATTGCCCCTGAAGCCATTCTGGTCGTCCATGATGAACTGGATCTCAAGCCGGGTATCGCAAAAATAAAAAAGGGGGGCTCGTCCGGCGGGCATAACGGGCTCAAGGACATCACCGCCGCACTCGGCACACAGGATTACTGGCGCCTGCGCATCGGCATTGGTCACCCGCGCGAGCTGCAACTGCAACAGCCCGTCGTCGACTTCGTGCTGCATCGCCCGCGCAAGGAAGAACAATCGCTGATCGATGACAGCATCGACAAAAGTCTGTCTGTGATTCCGCTGCTCTGCGAGGGCAGATTCGAACAGGCGATGATGGAACTGCATACCGACAAAAAGTCGGCATAGTGGGCATGAATTCCGCTCCTGGCGGTCCGCTTGGCTGTTACCAGCCCCTTGAATAATCGAGTCGGCGCTCACTCTGGGCAGAGCCGATTAAAAACCATTGGAAACTTTCAGGCACAAAAACGGCCGCCTGATATTTGAGTTGTCTGCCTGCTGTAATGCATGGCTGGACAGGTTCTGCATGCATCGCGGATTTTTTCGACTTCTCCCTAATTCAGATCAATGGCATTCCGCCGCTGCAATGAAACAATAGCTTCAACGCCATAGTATTAAGCGTTTATGGTTCGGATACTCCGGTAGTCGCCCAGCACATTAATGGGAGGAACAATTCAAGAATATTTCCATGGATTAAAAGTAATTTACGAAGATCCATAAAAATCAGCAACTTGGATTATTTTTACAAAAAAGGCAATTATTAATACTTTTTTGATAATGGCTCACCTATAATGCGCGCACTGGCCACAACAATGTCCGATACGTTGTGTGTTGAATGAAACTTCACTTGATGGGGATTGAAATGACGAGCTACAAGGAACTGCAGGGTCAGATTGAGAAACTGCAAAAGGAAGCTGAACTGGCCAGAAAAAATGAGCTGGCTAATGCGATTGCAGATATTCACGCCAAAATGAAGGAATACAACCTTTCAGCGGAGGATTTGGGGCTTGGCGGCAAGAGAAAACCCATGAAAATGGTTCGCCGCCCGGTGGCACCCAAGTATCGCAATAACATCACTGGCGAAACCTGGAGCGGACGCGGAAAGCCACCGAAATGGATGGCCGGTCGGGACAAAGCCCAATTCCGCATTCAGGGCGTATGAAATCCTGCGCTCAGGTGAGCACAACAGCTAGCCGCCTCAGGGCGGCTTTTTTACGTCCGACCGCTGCCTCGGAATGCCATTCCCGGAAAAAACCGAGCCCGTTTTCGATGGCTGAATGCGGTTGATAGGTGCTGATCAAGCAGCTTTCTCTGGCAGAAACGGCGCCACTGCCGCCCGCAGCAGAATACGCACATCGGTCAGCAAACTCTGGTTTTCGATATAGCGCTTGGCGTATTCGAGCCTCATGGGCAGCACCTGTTCAACATAGGCTTCCTCCAGCGCCTCGCCCTCGAGGCTGGCCAGCATTTTTTGCTCATGGCGAAATTCAATGGAAGCCAGATCGACGAGCCCGGGTTTGACCGACAAAACGAGTTTGCGCATCGCTGTTGGGTAGCAACCTACGTAACGCGGCAATTCAGCGCGCGGCCCAACCATGGACAAGTCACCGCGCAACACCGTCAGCAGCAAGGGCCAACGGCCAATACCAAGTCGGCGCAATACAGCGCCGATCCGCGTCACCTCCTCACCCTGACAGCCGCCTACGGTCTCCATCGCATCCGGCTCGGCGTTCGCCGTGCGGAATTCCCAGACCTTGACCATGCGGCCATTGCGGCCGACACGGTGCGAGCGCGTCATGATGGGGCCCGGCGAATCCAGACGAATCAGCACCGCAATCAGCAAGGCCAGTGGCGAAGCCATCAACAACAGCACAAGCGCAACAACAACATCAACAACGCGTTTCATCCGGATCCTTTCACAGCGGGCATTTATTGTGCGGCCCGGCGCAGTGTAAACAATTTTTCCGATCTTCCGGCTACAGTCTCATCGGTGGCCGGCTTGGTTACAATAGCGCTTTTCGCACTGTGCTTTGTTCGAGCCCTTCATACTGCACGAACGGGCACCCGCTCTGCGCCATCCACACGTTTCAGGATTTTCTCCATGAGTCTCAAATGCGGCATCGTTGGCCTACCCAACGTCGGCAAGTCCACGCTTTTCAATGCACTGACCAAGGCCGGCATCCCGGCTGAAAATTATCCCTTCTGCACCATCGAGCCTAATGTCGGTGTGGTCGAGGTCCCCGATCCGCGGCTGGCGCAGTTAGCCGAGATCGTCAAACCGGAACGCATCCTGGCTGCCACAGTCGAATTCGTCGATATCGCGGGACTGGTGGC
>JAIXXZ010000113.1 GCA_027490465.1 Oxalobacteraceae bacterium | reverse complement strand
TTTGATGCGGCTGTGATGAAGACATCAGTGATCTCGGCAGCTTTCCGTAAGCGCTATCTTGAAAAGCCGGACGATCCGGGTGCCTTTGAAGGTCGGGCGATTGTGTTTGAGGGTACCGAGGATTATCACGAGCGTATCAATGATCCTTCGCTCAATATCGATGCAGACTCCATTCTTTTCATGCGCGGTGTCGGCCCGGTTGGCTACCCGGGTGCGGCCGAGGTCGTCAACATGCTGCCGCCGGATTCACTCGTCCGGCAGGGCATCAATCTTCTGCCCTGTGTCGGTGATGGTCGTCAGTCCGGTACCTCGGGCAGCCCGTCCGTTTTGAATGCTTCCCCCGAATCCGCTGTGGGTGGTGGACTTGCCTATTTGAAGACGGGTGATCGTGTGCGTTTCGATTTGAATCGCCGCACTGCCAATGCGCTGGTAAGTGAAGACGAATGGGCGGCGCGCAAGGCTGCGTGGAAGCCGCCTGAGCTAATCAATCAGACGCCCTGGCAGGCGCTGCATCGGCAATTCGTGGGTCAGCTCGACCGAGGTGGCTGTCTCGATTTCGCGGTGGATTATCAGCGGATCTCGACGACCTTTGGTGTGCCACGGGACAATCACTAAGCATCACAGATCGTCACTGACAATCATTGCGATATTTTTCTGCGGCGCGCCGCGCCATTTTGCGGGCCTTGTCCTGCGAGCCCAGCGGCGCGTCGCGCAAATCTTCTTCGCGCCATTTCAGTTGTAGTGCGAGTGACTTGCACTTGCGCTCTCGCGCTGCTGCGCCGCGTGCGGAGAGATCGCGTATCTGTTTATCCTGCCGTTCGCGCTGCTCTCGTATGGCCTGCAATTTGGCGACTTCTTTTTTTTCGCGCTCGAGTGATTTTTCGTCTGTTTTTCTTTCTGCTTCGCGCGGCGTCTCAGGCACGGTAATGGTGAGCTGCTGGCCATCACAAGGTACATCGGTATAGGTGATCACGCCAGCCTGTTCGCATTTGTATATGGCGGCTGCCGGGGGCGTGAAACACGATAGCGATAACAAGATAGCCGCCAATACGGCAGCATTCATTGCATTCATCAGAACCTCTCGAACGGGAATGCTGCAGGGTGCGTCTGCCAGCGTCAGAGCACCTTGCCAGGATTCATCAGGTTAAGCGGATCGAGTGCCCGCTTGATTGCCACCATCATGTTCAGTTCTGTCTCGGATTTGTAGCGCTTGATTTCATCGCGCTTCAAGGCACCCAGCCCATGCTCGGCCGAGATGGATCCGTCATACGCATGCACCTTGTCATGCACGAGCTGATTGATCGCCGCTTGATGCTGAAGAAAATCCTCATCATTGTGCCCCAAAGGTGCGGACACGTTGTAATGCAGGTTACCGTCGCCCAGGTGTCCAAAGGTCACCATACGACTCGCCGGGAATTTCTGTTGCAATAACGCGTCAGTCTCTTCAATGAAGTCGGCAAGACGTGAGACCGGCACCGCAATATCATGCTTGATGTTTTTACCTTCAGCCGCCTGCGCCATTGAAATATGCTCGCGCAATTGCCACATCGCTTGCGATTGCGACAGCGAGCTGGCCACCACCGCATCCTGAATCAGCCCACGGTCCATTGCATCCGTGGCCAAAGCTTCAAGCATCGCATTGGCGTGGGATTCGGACTCGGCATCTGAGAGCTCAAGCAACACATATTGCGCATGATGTTCACTGAGAGGCGAGCGCAGCGCAGGGAAATGCTTTTCAACCAGCTGCAGGCAGAAGGCTGACATCAATTCAAAACCAGTCAGAGCGGCGTCGCATCGTTGCTGTGCAAGCGACAAGAGCGAGAGCGCATCACGCGGATGACGGAGTGCGAAGAGCGCCGTGAGTCTGGACGCGGGCTGGGCATACAATTTCAATACAGCTGCGGTAATGATTCCCAGCGTGCCTTCTGCGCCGATGAACAAATCACGCAGGTCATAACCCGTATTGTCCTTGCGCAGTCCGCGCAGACCATCCCAGATCTCGCCCTGAGGCGTGACAACTTCCAGTCCCAGTGTCAATTCCCGCATCGTTCCATAGCGCAGCACCGCCGTGCCGCCGGCATTGGTCGACAGATTGCCGCCAATCGTGCAGCTACCTTCTGAGGCCAGCGAGAGTGGAAACAGACGATGTGCTTCAGCAGCAGCATCCTGCACACGCTGCAGCAGACAGCCGGCTTCTGCCGTCAGGGTGTTGTTGATTGGGTCGATGCCGCGCAGGCGGTTCATGCGCGAGAGCGACAAGACAATCGCATGGCCACTCGCGTCGGGCACACTGCCGAGGACCAGACCTGTATTACCTCCCTGAGGCACGATGGGGACCTGGTGCGCGACGCACAGCTTCACCAAGGCGGCGACTTCGCTGGTACTACCGGGCCGGATCACCGCTTGTGCTTGGCCAGTAAAACGACCTCGCCAGTCAGTCAGATAGCGCGCCATATCGTCACCGGTCAGCACATGGGCATTGCCGACGAGGATGACGCATTGCGTGATGAAATCAGGGTTCATCGCTGGTTGCAGGTTTTTGACCAGCCGCTTTTTGTATGGCCTCGCTGGCTAATTGTTTTGCAGCGCGCTTGTAGGGTCGGAGGAAGAAAATCGCGCAAAAGAAAAAAATGGTGGAGAACAGAATTTCCAGCGACGCGAGCAGCTGAGACATGCCGCGTTCGCTCCATGCGCGTACGACACCTTCAGTGAAATACAGCAGGATCATCATCGAGGCCCACTGCATGGTGTAGATGTTGCGGCGGATTGTGCCCGACAGTGGCAGTAATAGCGGTAGCGCCTTGATGATCATCCAGGAACCGCCAGGACGCAGTGGCGCCAGCACCAGTTCCCACAAGATGCAAAGCACCAGTAGACCGAGCAGGCTGGTGACAGCGAGCCGGTGCAGCAAATCCGAAGGATCAGGTTGCGTCATGAGTGAAGTTTCTTTGCTGTCGTAGCGAGTCGCTTGCCCAGTGCAATGGCGAGCGTGCGAGTGTCGTCGCTGATGGTTTTGTCGCCGGCGATCCCCGACCAGTGGGTTGCGCCGTACGGCGATCCACCACTTGCCGTGGTCATTAGCGCCGGTTCGCTGTAAGGCAGGCCAAGCATCAGCATGCCGTGGTGAAGCAGAGGCAGCATCATGGAGAGCAGCGTTGACTCTTGTCCGCCGTGCAGACTGCCCGTTGATGTGAATACACATGCCGGCTTGCCTGCGAGTGCACCGGATAACCACTGAGCGCTGCTGCCATCAATAAAATATTTCAGGGGTGCGGCCATGTTGCCAAAGCGCGTGGGTGATCCGAGCGCCAAGCCGGCGCAGTGCTCCAGATCGGCCAGCTCCACATACGGCGCGCCAGAGCTTGGCACGGCGGGCTCGGTGGCTTCGCTCACCGCCGATACCGCAGGTACTGTGCGCAGTACCGCTTCACAGCCCGCAACACTCTCGATGCCTTGTGCGATCAGCTCGGCCAGTTTGCGTGTTGCGCCGTGCCGCGAGTAATAAAGGACCAGAATGGGTAGGGTGGGTGTGTTCATGCTTGGTATTATAGGGCGCTTTAGTTTCTTCTTTTTCGCATGCACCCATCCTCTTCATCAGGCGTCCAGCGCTGGTCCCGCGTGCAAATACGCGATTTGCTGCGATTCGTGCTGCGCCGTCTCAGAGAAGAGCGGCTGCCTGAGGTGGCTGGCAGCCTCACCTTTACCACCGTACTGGCCGTGGTGCCGGTGCTGACGATTGCCTTTGCGATCTTCACGACCTTTCCCCTGTTTACGACATTTCGCGAGTCGCTTGAGTCTTATTTTGTGCAGACCCTGATGCCCAAGGGTATTGCCAACACCATTCTGGATTACCTGAGTCAGTTTTCTGCAAAAGCCAGTCGCCTGTCGGCAATGGGTGCAGTTTTCCTGATTGTGACGGCTGTCTTCATGTTTGGCACAGTCGACAGAACGCTCAATCGCATCTGGCGTGTGCGCACGGGTCGGCCCTTTGCGCAGCGCATGATCGTCTACTGGGCCATCATGACACTCGCACCCTTGCTGATTGGCGCCTCCATGTCATTTGCCGGGGAAATCTTGCCGCTGACTCGGGGGCTGTCGCGCGAGTTACCGGTAATGCGTACAGTGATTACCTTGTTGGTATCGATGACGCTGTCGACCCTTGCCTTCTCGCTGCTCTATTTGGGCGTACCGAATCGCTTGGTGGAATGGCGCGATGCCGTCATTGGCGGTTTGGTTGCTGCAGTGGCGTTTGAAATCTCGCGACGGCTGTTCGCTTTTTTCATCGTGCAGGGTCCGAGTTACCGCATGATCTACGGCGCACTGGCCGCAGTGCCTATCTTTCTCATCTGGGTCTACTTTTTCTGGATGATCACCTTGCTGGGTGCTGTGGTCGCTGCCGCACTGCCGGTGGTCAAGTATGAACGGTGGTGGCATCGCTCTGCACCCGGCAGCGAGTTTCTGGATGCCATGTCCGTGCTCAAGGTGCTGTTCGATGCGCGGCGCGATAACGCTGCAGTGGATGCGATGCGACTGCGCGAGCTCACCCAATTGGGTTTTGAAGAGTCCGAGGGCTTGTTGCAGCGTATGCTGGATTCTGGCTGGGTAGGCCGTGTACGTTCGGATACTGGTCGACGTACTCGTCTCGGTAATCGCTCAAAGCGACACGAGGATCGCTGGGCGCTGCTGGTCAGTCCCGACAAACTGACCTTAACGGACGTCTATCAGCGCTTCGCCTTCGCGCCCGCACCTCAATCGGTGCTGGCCACGAAGATAGAAGAAGTGGTCGATCGTGGTCTGGCAATGTCGCTGACGGATTATTTTGCCGAAGCGCAGGCGAACCGGAATAAAGTGTCGAGCACCTGATCCGGTTGCTCTGCCATCAGTGCATGACCACAGGCGTCGAGCTGCACGACCTCGGCTGTGGGTAGCTTGCTGATCAGACTGCCTGCGGCTTTCGCCGGCGTCATCATGTCTTTTTTGCCGAGTAAAAATAGCGCCGGGCATTGCAATGCGGTGGCTGCTGCCTCGCCACCTTCATAAGCATTACACGCTGAAAAATCCGTATAAAAAACCTTGGCGGGATTGCCGCGTGAAATGTGCTGCATCAATCGGCGACTGCCGCCTTGCACGTAAAAACCGGGTCCGGGTGCCGAGGGCTTTTGAGCGATGCTGGAGTGTGACCAGATATTGACCATATCGATCGCCCGTTGCTCGTGATCCCGTGCTGCTTCCAGCAGTGCCGATGAAACTTTCATTGGATAGGCTGTACCGACCAGGGCGACACCCTTGATTTTTTCGGGTGCACGAGCGGCAGTTTCGAGGGCAATGAGCGAACCCATGCTATGGCCGATCAGGATTGTCTGGCGCACGCCCGCAGTATCAAGCAACGCACGCAGCCAGTCTGACAATGCCTCAACGCTTTCCAGTGGCTCGCCCTCACTGCGACCATGCCCCGGCAGATCGACGGCCAGCACAGAAAAGCCGTGATGCGCAAAATAGCGGGTTTGCAGCGCCCAAACCGAATGATCGTTCTGCGCCCCATGAATGAACACGGCAGTGGGCAGAGCCGCATCAAAGGATTTGCCGCCGGTGTAAGCGTAAGCGCGATGGCCGTTGACGAGTTGTTCCATGAATTACGCCCCCTTCTGCGATGCTTTGAGTCCGCGCTTCAGATCTTCAATCAGATCATCCGCATCTTCCAATCCAACGGACAGTCGCATCGTACCTTCGCGTATGCCGGAGGCTTCCAGCTGCTCGGTCGGTACGCGGAAATGGGTCGTGGATGCAGGATGAATCACCAGCGATTTCGCATCACCGACATTGGCCAGATGCGAGAACACCGAGAGCGATTCCACAAAGCGGCGTCCGGCAGCACGGTCACCTTTGAGCGTGAACGAAAACACGGCGCCGCAACCACGCGGCAGTAATTTTTTGGCGAGCTGATAGTCGGGATGTTCAGGCAACTCCGGATAAGACACGGATTCGACAGCGGGATTCGTGACCAGAAATTCGACAATCTTGCGGGTGTTGCTGACATGTCGGTCCATGCGCAAGCTGAGTGTTTCTATACCTTGCAGTATGGTGAATGCATTATGCGGGCTCATGACCGCGCCGAAGTCGCGCAAGCCTTCGCGTCGCGCGCGCAGCGAGAAGGGAGCCACCGTGGATTCTTCGGCGAACACCATGCCATGGAAGCCATCATAGGGTTCGCAGAGTTCGGCAAAACGGCCGGTTTTCTCATAAGCGGCTTGCCAATTGAAGGTGCCACCATCGACCAGCAGACCACCGACCGCAGTGCCATGCCCGCACAGAAATTTCGTTGCCGAGTGAAACACCAGATCAGCGCCATGATCAAACGGGCGTAGCAGGTAGGGCGTCGTGAAAGTGGAATCGACCATCAGGGGCAAATGATGCTCATGCGCGATCGCAGCAACCGTATCAATATCAAGCACATCCAGTCCGGGGTTGCCCAGAGTTTCCGCAAACAGTACCTTGGTGTTGGGACGTATGTTGCTGCGCCACGCATCCATGTCGCGCGGATCAATGAAGGTGGTTTCAATACCGAAGCGCTTCATGGTGTAGCCGAGCAGATTTTGTGATCCGCCATACAGCGCACGTGATGCGAGTACATGCGAACCAGCGCCGGCAATCGTCGCCAGACCCAGATGCAAAGCTGCCTGACCGCTGGCCACCGCAATACCCGCGACGCCGCCTTCGAGTGCCGCGATACGTTCCTCCAGTACCGCATTGGTCGGGTTGGATATTCGTGAATACACATGACCCGAGCGTTCCATGTTGAACAGGGATGCCGCGTGATCGGAATCCTTGAATACGAACGAGGTGGACAGATAAATCGGTGTCGCGCGGGCACCGGTGGCGGGGTCAGGTGTGCTGCCTGCATGCAGCGACAGCGTATCGAAGCCGGGATATTTGGGGTCGCTCATTGGGATGCCAAAACGAGGTTAATCGGGAGCAAGCGCAGATTATAGGCCGGACCGCTGCTATGCCCCGCGCGAATCTGGCTTTTTTTCGAACGCTGGGCTACATTGACAGCCCGAGCTGACGATCAAAACTACGCAGGAGACGTCCGATGAAGGTGTCTGAAATACTCAAGGTCAAAGGCAATATTCTTTATACGGTGCCACCGGAAACCGGTTTGCTCGATGCGATCAATCTAATGACCGAGAAAGATATCGGATCATTGGTCGTCATGAACAATGGAACATTGGTGGGCCTGCTCACTTTTCGTGAGGTGATGCGTGCAGTGCATGCGAATCAGGGCTCGGTGGGGCAGGGTACGGTGGGCGAGCACATGGCGCGTGATGTACTGACGATGTCGCCGGATACGGATGTCAATGAGATTCGTCGCCTGATGCTGGAACGCCATGCACGCTATGTGCCGGTCATGGATGGGAAGGTGCTGCTGGGCGTGATGTCTTTTTACGATGTAGCCAAGTCAGTACTTGAAGCGCAGAATTTCGAGAACACACTACTCAAGGCCTACATCCGCGACTGGCCTGCCGAGAACAACGCCGAAGGTTTGCAGTAGTGGCTAATCAGTTTGCGCTGTTGCGACAGCGGCGTTTTGCACCTTTCTTCGGCGCTCAGTTCCTGGGAGCGTTCAACGATAATCTGTTCAAGACCGCAATGGTCACCGTGATCACCTTTGATACCTTGCATTGGACGACTATCAGTGCGGGTTTGCTGAATAATCTGATCGCGGGCTTGTTCATTCTCCCTTTTTTGCTGTTGTCTGCAACAGCGGGTCAGATCGCCGACAAGTTTGACAAGACCAGAGTCATGCGTGTCGTCAAACTGATGGAAATTTTCATCATGGCCGTGGCTGCGATCGGTTGGTACACGCATTCGCTCTGGTTGTTGGTAGCTGCGGTCGTGGGCATGGGCGTGCACTCCACGTTATTCGGCCCCGTCAAGCATGCGTATCTGCCGCAGCATCTGCAGCAGGACGAACTGATCGGTGGGAATGGCATGGTGCAGATGGGTACCTTTGTCGGCATCCTCACCGGGCAATTGTCGGGTGCTGCGATGATCGCCTTTGCGAGTAATGGAGATTTCCATCTTGTTGCTGGTGCGTGCATGGCGGTTGCGGTCATCGGATGGCTTTTTACGCTGGCGGTGCCACCGAGCGCAGCAGCGGATCCGAATCTCGTGGTCGCACGCAACCCCTTTGCCGAGATGATGCGCAATCTACGATTTTCTGCACGCCATCGCGAGGTGTTCATTGCGATGCTCGCCAACTCCTGGTTCTGGTTCTATGGCGCGATGCTGCTGGCGCAGTTTCCTGTCTTTGCGCGTGATGTGTTGCACGGCGCGCCCGAGATTTTTTCGATTCTGCTGACCGCATTTTCGCTGGGCATCGGTACCGGCTCGCTCTGGTGCGAGCGCCTGTCAGGTCGGCAGATTCATCTGGGTCTGGTGCCGCTCGGTGCGCTGGGGCTCACCTTGTTTGGGATTGATCTCTACTGGGCCAGCACCTCGCCTATGCCATCGCTGCTCATCGCAAAAGATCTGATCGGGGGTGGGCAATTTCGCGTACTGGCCGATTGTTTCTTGCTGGGCCTGAGCGGTGGTATCTATGTGGTGCCGCTGTTTGCCCTGATACAGACCCGTTCCGAGCGCTCGCATTTGTCACGAACCATAGGCGGCATGAACATTCTGAACGCGCTGTTCATGGTGGTGGCCGCACTGACAGCGATGGTGCTGCTCGCGGCCGGCTTGTCCGTGCCGGAGATCTTTCTGTTCACGGCGTTGCTCAATCTTGCCATGCTGCTTCTGCTGTGCCTGATACAGCGCGAATATCCGCAGGCGCTGCGATCCTGGCTCTCGGGGCTATGGCGCGGGCGCGCGCTGGTAGAATGACGTCTTTCGCATTCTTTCCTTCCCCGTCATGTCCGGCAATACCATTGGCAAGCTTTTTTGCGTTACCACTTTCGGTGAATCACACGGTCCGGCGATCGGCTGCGTGATTGATGGCTGCCCGCCGGGCATGCCACTGTCGGAAGCGGATATTCAGCCGGAACTGGATCGTCGCAAGCCGGGCACCTCGCGGCATGTCACGCAGCGTAAAGAGTCCGACACGGTTGAAATTCTGTCGGGGGTCTACGAAGGCAAGACCACCGGCACACCGATCGCGCTGCTGATTCGTAATGAAGACCAGCGCAGCCAGGATTACGGCAATATCGTCGATCGATTCCGGCCCGGCCATGCGGACTACACGTATTGGAATAAATACGGCATTCGCGATCCGCGCGGTGGCGGACGCTCCTCAGCTCGTCTGACTGCACCCGTCGTCGGTGCGGCCGCCGTGGCACGTAAATGGTTGCAAGCGCAGTATGGCCTGACACTTCGTGGTTGCATGAGCCAGTTGGGCGAGATCCCGATTCCTTTCGTCGCCTGGGACCATGTCAGTGAGAATCCGTTTTTCGCTGCGAATGCAGACATTATTCCCGAACTCGAGACTTATATGGATAGCTTGCGCAAGGCGGGCGATTCCTGCGGCGCGCGCATTGAGGTCGTTGCGCAGAACGTGCCGGTCGGTTTGGGCGAGCCTCTGTTTGACAAGCTGGATGCCGACATTGCCTACGCGATGATGGGGATTAACGCGGTCAAGGGCGTGGAGATCGGTGCCGGCTTTCGTTCGATTGCGCAAAAAGGTTCCGAGCATGGTGATGAAATCACGCCGGAAGGCTTCGTGGGCAACAACGCCGGTGGTGTTCTGGGCGGTATCTCGTCGGGACAAGACATCACGGTATCGATTGCGATCAAGCCCACCTCCAGCATACGCACGCCGCGTCGTTCGATTGACCGCGACGGTCAGCCCGTGATGGTGGAGACCTTTGGTCGCCATGATCCCTGCGTGGGCATACGCGCGACACCGATTGCCGAAGCCATGCTGGCGCTGGTGCTGATGGATCATGCGTTACGGCATCGGGCGCAGTGTGGTGATGTGAATATCAGCGGAAACTGATCCGATTTGTTGTGCAGCGCTGATTTTCTCTGACCGCGCTGATGTAATCATCCCGATGAGGGGCGCTTTGGGATCGTGGCACTGGCCGTGATCTGTTGGCGATCCATCGTCTCCGTCATATTTGCCATCTTCCGCCCCTTTGTCTTCAACCGCCAAACCCGAGCAATCCCTGAATTTCGCGTTGTTCTTCTTCGCGTATTACGGCTATATCGGCGTCTTTTCTCCCTATGCCAGTTTGTATTTCGCTGATCGTGGCGTATCGGCTGTGCAGATCGGTGTGCTGATGTCGATGATGCAGGTCATGCGTATCTTCGGTCCGAATCTGTGGGGTTGGGTGGCAGATTACACGCGTCGTCGTGTGATGGTCTTGCGGGTGACATCAGCCGCTTCCGCACTGGTTTTCTGCGGCATGTTCTGGGGCGAGACTTTTGTATTTTTCTTTGTGCTGATGCTGGCGCTGAATTTGTTCACCAGTGCACAAGGACCGCTGTCCGAGGCGCTGATGTTGTCGTCCATGCGAGGTGATCTCACCCACTACGGTCGCCTGCGCCTCTGGGGATCGGTCGGTTTTATTGTGACCGTGATCGCTGCCGGACAATTGCTGGACTGGCAGGGCATACGCCTGATGCCCTGGATCGCGCTGGCGTTGCTGGTGATGGTCGCAGCGGTCGCGCTCAATATGCGTGAAGAAGTGGCTATGCCGCGTTCGCAGGACACGCCTTCGGTACGGCAATTGCTCAAGCAAAGAGAGGTGATTGCGTTCTTCGTCTCTACCTTTCTGATGATCGCTGCACATGCCTCCTTGTATGTGTACTACTCGCTGTATTTATCGCAAATAGGCTACAGCAAGACCGTGATCGGATTGATGTGGTCGCTGGGCGTGGTGGCAGAGATTTTATTTTTCTATTTTCAGGCGCCGCTGTTTCGCCGGTTTGGTGTAGCGACGCTGATGCTGACCAGTCTGCTGATCGGTGTAGTGCGATTTTTGATGATCGGTTTTGGTGCCGAATCGATGGTGATGCTGCTGATCGCCCAGATACTTCATGCGGCGACCTTTGGTGTTCATCACTCCGCGTCAGTCGCTACGCTGCAGCGCTGGTTTGCCGGTCCGCTGCAGGCGCGTGGGCAGGCACTGTTCATCAGTGTGTCTTATGGGCTCGGTGGCTCGCTGGGTGGATTGCTGCTCTCGGCTTGTTGGGATACATTTGGCGCCCGTCTTGTCTATATGATCGCCGCTTTGTTCTGTTTCGCCGGCTGGATTGCTGCGGCACTCAGTTATCGCTGGCAAGAACCTCCTGGGAGAGCCCATTGAAAAAAATAGTAGGTGCGTTGGCATCCGTCACCGCATTAGCGTTCACGCTGGTTTCCTGTCAATCGGTTAAAACGACCAGTGCGGGTATGGTTGGTGTAGATCGCGAGCAGCGTATGGCCATTTCGGCTCAGGCCATCGAAGAAAGTGCGAACAAACAGTACGCACAGCTGATGGCGCAGGCTGATAAAAAGGGCAGGCGCAACACCGATTCTGCACAGTACACCCGCGTGCGCGCGATTGCCGATAGGCTGATACGGCAAGTTCCCGCGTTTCGGGGTGATTCCGTCCGCTGGCATTGGGAGATCAATGTGCTGAGCTCGTCCGAGGTCAATGCCTGGTGCATGCCGGGCGGGAAGATCGCCGTCTACACCGGGCTAATTGAAAAACTCAACATCACCGATGACGAACTGGCTGCGGTGATGGGGCATGAGATCGCCCACGCGCTGCGTGAGCATTCGCGCGAGCGCGCGTCCGAGCAGGTGGTCGCTAACGTGGGCATCACGATTCTGGCGACGGTTGCTGGCGTGGGCACTGTGGGGCAGAAGGGGATGGAGTACGCCTATCAGGGCTTGCTCGGCCTGCCCAACTCGCGCGCCCATGAAACCGAGGCGGATCGCATGGGCGTCGAATTGGCCGCGAGGGCGGGCTATGATCCGCGCGCTGCCATCACGCTGTGGGAAAAAATGGGTGAGGTCGGTGGCAAGGAACCGCCGAAATTCATGTCCACCCACCCCTCGCGCTCGGATCGTGTGCGCGATCTGACGGTTTACTCCGAGCGGGTCATGCCACTTTACAAAGAAGCCCGCGCTCGCTAGCCGCAGCGCAGCGCGGCGGTGTTTTGGTTAGTGCTGCCGACTCCGAGAACCGGTCCAGAAAAGGCTTTCAAACCCCTGGCTATGGCATAATCGCGGGCTGTTTTCCTCGATCAGGCGCGCCCTGCGCGCGATCCCGCCATGGCCCAAACTCTCTACGATAAACTCTGGCAGTCCCATGTGGTGCATACCGCAGAGGACGGCACGACCATTCTTTACATTGACCGGCATCTGGTGCACGAAGTCACCAGTCCGCAGGCCTTCGAAGGCCTGAAGCTGGCGGGGCGCAAGCTCTGGCGAACCGCGGCCAATCTGGCGGTCGCTGATCACAACGTACCCACCACGCACCGGGCAGAGGGCATCGCTGATCCGATATCGCGTCTCCAGGTCGAAACGCTGGATGACAATGCGCGTGAATACGGCCTCACTTATTTCAATATGCGTGACAAGCGCCAGGGCATCGTTCATGTGATCGGGCCCGAGCAGGGCGCGACGCTGCCCGGTATGACCGTGGTATGTGGCGATTCACATACCTCCACGCACGGTGCGTTCGCTTGTCTTGCACACGGCATTGGCACCTCGGAAGTCGAGCATGTGCTCGCCACGCAAACCCTGCTGGCCAAAAAATCCAAAGCCATGTTGGTACAGGTAGAAGGTCGTCTGGGTGCGGGTGTGACTGCCAAGGACATCGTATTGGCTGTGATCGGCAAGATAGGGACGGCGGGCGGCACTGGTTATGCGATCGAGTTCGCAGGTTCCGCGATCCGTGCGTTGTCCATGGAAGGTCGCATGACGGTCTGCAATATGGCGATCGAAGCAGGCGCTCGTGCCGGCATGATTGCCGTCGATGACACGACGATTAATTACGTCAAGGGCAGACCATTCGCGCCGGTGGGCCCACACTGGGATCAGGCAGTCGCTTACTGGCGCACCCTGCATTCCGATCCGGATGCAAAATTCGATGCCGTGGTGTTGATTGACGCAGCCGATATTCGTCCCCAAGTGACCTGGGGTACATCGCCCGAGATGGTGGTTGCCGTGGATGATCGCGTTCCCGATCCCGACAAAGAAAAAGATCCCGTCAAGCGCGATGCTATCGAGAAGGCGCTGGTTTACATGGGCCTCAAGCCGAATACGGCCATCAACGACATTCGGATCGACAAGGTATTCATCGGCTCCTGCACGAATTCACGGATTGAAGATTTGCGTGCTGCTGCCGCCGTGGTGCGCGGTAAATTCCGTGCATCGAATGTCAAGCTTGCGATGGTGGTGCCGGGCTCTGGCCTGGTCAAGGAGCAGGCCGAGCGCGAGGGACTCGACAAGATATTTCGTGATGCAGGCTTTGAATGGCGCGAGCCCGGTTGCTCGATGTGCCTGGCGATGAATGCTGACCGTCTCGAGCCCGGTGAGCGCTGCGCGTCTACCTCGAATCGTAATTTCGAAGGACGTCAGGGTGCGGGTGGAAGAACGCATCTGGTCAGCCCCGCCATGGCGGCTGCCGCCGGTGTGGTGGGTCATTTTGTCGATGTACGTCAGCTGTAAATCAATCGCCTCAGGAGGAAAGCCATGAAGAAATTTGTGCTTGTGATCATCGCATTGGCCTTTGGTGTTTCAGGATGCAACACGCTCAATGGTATCGGCAAGGATGTCGAAAAATTGGGTGAAAAAGTTCAGGACGCGAGCAAAAAATAAACTCTCATGAATAAATTCACTTTACTTGATGGACTTGTCGCGCCGCTGGATCGCGCCAATGTGGATACCGATGCCATCATTCCCAAGCAATTCCTGAAATCGATCAAGCGCACCGGATTCGGGCCGAATCTGTTTGACGAATGGCGTTATCTCGATCAGGGTGAGCCCGGCATGGATAACAGCAAGCGACCGCTCAATCCGGATTTCGTGCTCAATCAGCCACGCTATCAAGGTGCATCGATACTGCTGGCGCGTAAAAATTTCGGCTGCGGTTCGTCGCGCGAACACGCACCGTGGGCACTTGACCAATACGGATTTCGTGCCGTGATCGCCCCAAGTTTCGCCGATATCTTTTTCAATAACTGCTTCAAGAATGGTTTGCTGCCCATCGTGCTGACCGAAGCGCAGGTTGATCAGTTGTTCAATGAGGTCAAGGCATTCCCGGGTTATCGTTTGGTGATTGACCTGGAAAAGCAAACCGTTGCGACCAGTAATTCGAGCTCGGTTTTTCACTTCGAGGTCGATGCTTTCCGTCGCCATTGCTTGCTCAATGGGCTCGACGATATTGGCCTGACCTTGCAACAATCCGACGCTATTCACACCTTTGAAGAGCGCCACATCAGTCGTTTTCCCTGGCTAGCCAACACTATCTGAAGCACAGAGATCCCTCATGAAAATCGCAATCCTGCCGGGTGACGGCATAGGCACTGAAATCGTTGAACAGGCCGTCAAGGTATTAAATGCGCTTGGCCAGAAATTTGAAATGGAAACTGCGCCTGTGGGCGGTGCTGGCTATGAGGCACACGGTCATCCGCTGCCCGATGGCACGCTCAAACTTGCAAAAGAAGCGGATGCGATTTTGTTTGGCGCCGTCGGCGACTGGAAATACGACACGCTGGAACGCTCACTGCGTCCAGAGCAGGCTATCCTGGGTTTGCGCAAGCATCTGACCTTGTTTGCGAATTTTCGTCCTGCGATTCTTTATCCCGAGCTGGTGGGCGCATCCACGCTCAAGCCCGAGGTGGTATCTGGTCTCGACATTCTGATCGTGCGCGAACTCAATGGCGATATCTATTTCGGTCAGCCACGTGGTGTACGCGAAGCACCTGATGGTCCTTTCAAAGGATCGCGCGAGGGCTTTGACACCATGCGCTATTCCGAGCCTGAGATTCGTCGCATAGCGCATGTGGCGTTCAAAGCGGCGCAAAAACGCAGCAAGCGTCTGACCAGTGTGGACAAGGCCAATGTGCTCGAGACCTTCCAGTTCTGGAAAGACATCGTGACGGATGTTCACAAAGAATATCCGGACGTCGAACTTGACCACATGTATGTGGATAACGCGGCGATGCAGCTGGTGCGCGCTCCAAAGAAATTCGATGTCATCGTCACTGGCAATATGTTCGGCGACATTCTCTCGGATGCTGCTGCCATGCTGACCGGTTCGATTGGCATGCTGCCTTCGGCGTCGTTGGACGCCAACAGCAAAGGCTTGTATGAACCTTCGCATGGCTCTGCACCGGATATCGCGGGCAAGGGCATTGCCAATCCGCTGGCAACCATCTTGTCATCAGCGATGATGTTGCGCTTCTCGCTGAATCTGCCTGCAGAGGCGGATCGCATCGAAGCAGCCGTTAAAAAGGTGCTCGCCCAGGGTCTGCGTACGCCGGATATTCACGAGGCAGGTACGACGCGTGTGGGTACAGCTGAGATGGGTGATGCGGTGGTGAAGGCGCTGGTGTAAAGCTCCCGCCGTCATCTTGCATGTGATGACGGCTACGTGGGCGGATCGCAGGCGACCCGAATTCCCCACTCGCGCCCAGCGGAAGCTGGGATCCAGAATGCTGGATTCTGTCTTGCGCCGAGATGAGATCCGAGAAGCTACTGACCTGCGAATTGTCATCCCGGCGAAGGCCGGGATCCAGTGACTTTGGTGGTGAACCTCATGCGGTAAAGCTTCAGAAGCCAGTATGTAGTTGCAGTGTTGACTTTCACATTAGTCGCAGAATGGCATAACAAAAATTTAACAGGCAGGAAGCAAAATGAAACTCGTAGGTCTGGTTGGTTGGCGCGGTATGGTCGGTTCGGTGCTCATGCAGCGCATGCAGCAGGAGAATGATTTCGCTCACATTGAGCCTGTGTTTTTTTCGACCTCGAATTCGGGCGGTAAAGCGCCGTCGATGGCAAAAAACGAAACCACGCTCAAAGATGCAAACGACATCGAAGCGCTGAAAAAATGCGACATCATCCTGACCTGTCAGGGTGGTGACTACACCAGCGACATTTTCCCCAAGCTGCGCGCTGCAGGCTGGCATGGTTACTGGATCGATGCAGCTTCCTCGCTGCGCATGAAGGATGACGCGATTATCGTGCTGGATCCGGTGAATCTGGACGTCATCAAAAGCGCACTTTCATCTGGCGTCAAAAACTACATAGGCGGTAATTGCACAGTCTCGTGCATGCTGATGGGACTCGGTGGTTTGTTCCAGCATGATCTGGTCGAGTGGATGACGTCGATGACATACCAGGCCGCCTCAGGCGGTGGCGCGCAGCACATGCGCGAGCTGCTGACACAGTTCGGCACGATAAACGCTGAAGTCAAAGCGCTGCTCGACGATCCTGCCTCGGCGATTTTGGAGATTGATCGCAAAGTGCTCGCAAAGCAGCATGCGCTCGACGACAAGGAAACACAGCACTTTGGTGTCCCGCTCGGCGGTAACCTTATCCCCTGGATCGACAAGGATCTGGGTAATGGACAGTCGCGCGAGGAGTGGAAGGGCGGCGCTGAAACCAACAAGATTCTGGGTCGGGGTGATGCATTTGGCGCAGGTGCGAAACCAGCGATTGCCGTTGATGGCCTGTGCGTGCGGATTGGCGCGATGCGCTGCCACTCGCAGGCGCTGACGTTCAAACTCAAAAAGGATGTGCCACTCGATGAGATCAGTGACATTCTTGCCAGTCACAACCCGTGGGCGAAAGTCATACCCAATACCCGCGAGGCTTCGATGCACGATCTCACGCCTGCAGCAACCACAGGCAGCCTGAATATACCTGTGGGTCGACTGCGCAAGATGCAAATGGGGAATGACTATCTGTCCGCTTTCACGGTCGGTGACCAGCTGCTCTGGGGTGCGGCCGAGCCATTGCGTCGCATGCTACGTATTTTGCTTGACGATTGATTTTATGTATAGCAGGCAGTAGCAGAATGTCTGCACTTCATTTTTGAAGCACGAGATATCGTGCAGCAAATGATTACACCAAGCCGCCCCACAAGGCGGCTTTTTTTATCTCCCATGGTTTCCTCGGCGTTCGGTCCTCTTCTTTTTTTTCCGATTTCAAAGAAGCTCATCAAGCGATCGATGATGTTTTTATCCACAAGTATTTCTTAAAAACGCATCCAGAAGTTTCAGCTGGACGGCCTAAGCTCTTCCGGGAAAAACTTCGCCGACCTTATTTTTAATAGCAGCAATGACGAAGTTACTCATGCCTTGCCATAGCGATGGGTTGCCTCTGGTTAAAAATCTATCTCCGGGATGACTACGCCAGACCAGCGAATTTGTTTCCTATTCGCAAGAACACGATTGAGCTCTGATTTTTTGCTGTCGCATACTGACCACGACCCTTGCGGCGTGCATTGCACCGGTGTTAAGGTCGCAATCTGCGTTTGAAATTGATGTCTTCAATTTCTGAAAGATCATCAAAGTCAGAATTTTCGTTGCCATCTGCGCGGACTGCAGTTCGATACTTTCACCCCATCAATTGTTCGCACCCATTATGAGTCACACACTGTCGTCACTGGCGTTACTTCGGTTCGCCTTGTGGCTGTTGCTCTCCGTGCCATTGACGTGCAGTGCGCTGGGTCTGGGGGATGTTCACGTGCGTTCCGCGATGGGGCAAAAACTCGATGCAGAAATCGAGTTTTCAGCGCTGACCGCAGTGGAGGCAGAGTCACTCACCATTCGGCTTGCATCACCTGAGACCTTTGTTCAGGCGGGCATGGACTACTCCCCCGTGCTCCGATCGCTGCGCTTTGCTGTTGAGAAGAAGGGCGATCGTCATGTGATTCGCCTGAGCTCTGACATGGTCATCAGTGATCCGTTTTTGAATTTACTTATTGAGCTTAATGCAGCCGGTAACCGAACTCTTCGGCAATATGCGTTATTGCTAGATCCACCTGCGATTCCTGAAGCGCCCCTTGTAGTTAATCCCCCCGAAACTGTCCTTCAAAGCAGTGGTGTACGTAACGAGAAGGCAGGTGTTGTTGCAGAAACTAAAGACGCACCTGCCGCAGAGCTTGCAGCGACGAATTCGGTGCCAAGTACGGCGAAAGCGCCGAAGTTGATCTCAGGCGCGAAATCGAATGTTGCACCATCAAAATCAACAGTAACGGCACCAACAAAATCAGGACAGCACACTGTAAAGCGTGGTGAAACGCTCGCATCTATCGCGGTGGCCAATCGTGCTGAGGGCGTTAGTATCAATCAAATGCTGCTGGCCTTGCAGCGCGAAAATACGCAAGCCTTCGCTGGTGACAACATCAATCGTCTCAAGGCGGGCAGTGTGTTGCGTATCCCTGATGCTGATACCGTACGCGCCATTGATGAGGACAAGGCGCGTGAATTCATGCGTGTACAAAATGCTGATTTTCAGCGTTACCGAGAACAGCTCGCGCGGCGTAGTATGCGCAGCCGCGATAGTGCCGGGATGCCGAATGTCGGCACTGAGGCGGGACAGCGTGGTGTTCGCAGTAGCAGCGGTACGGTTACTTTGCAATCGAAGGAGCACCCGGCTACGCCAGCTGCGCAGGACAAACTGAAGCTCACCGCGCCAGCCTCAGAGAGATTGCCTGAATCCGACAAATCCCTCGCCGCAGTGACGAAGCAGGACAGTCGCACTGCCAATCAGACGAATACGGGAATCAAGCGCGATAGAGATGCTGAGGCGCTGGATAGGCTCGCATCTGAAAAAGCACTCGCAGATGCGAATTCGCGCATTGCGGCGCTGGAAAAAAACATCAGCAATATGCAGCAGCTGGCCAACATTCAGAGCCAATCGCTCGCTACCAAGCAAACAGCGGCAGAACAGTCGGCAACAGCGCCTGCACCAGCACCAGCTCCGGCACCAGCACCGCCACCGGCCTCGGTACCAGCACCATTAGCAGCAGCACCAGTGCCGTCACCAGCGTCTCCAACCAGCGATACAAAGCCCGCAGCGACAACAAATGCCGCCCAAAAAATACCCTCAACGCCAGAGCCAGCGGCAGTGTCAGCCATACACGAGGATGTGGTTCGTGCGTTGCAGTCTATGGGACAAGAGTCAACAATCATCATGGCAGGCATTGGTGGATTGCTCATCCTGATACTGTCATGGTTCGGCCTTCGGTACCGCCGGCGCAAGCAATCCCCCGAACAGAAGACACCTGAGGTAGACGGCGTGCAATCCGTCTTCGATCAAGCGGGTGGACGCAATATCGACACCAGTAACAGCGTGTTTCACTCAAATTTCGTGCCTTCGGTCAGTCAGTTGGATACGAATGAGGTCGACGCAGTGGCTGAAGCCGATGTTTACATCGCGTATGGCCGTGACGAACAGGCCGAAGAAATTCTGCAGGATGCTTTGCGTCTGCATCCCGATCGTCATGCGCTGCGCGTCAAACTGCTGGAGATCTATGCCGCGCGCAAGGACCGCCAAAAATTCGGTACGCTAGCTGCCGAGCTGCGAGTACTGACGCATGGTGTTGGAGAGGCTTGGGCGCAGGCAGCGCAGATGGGCATGGTGCTCGACCCCGGCAATTTATTGTATGGGGCCGCCATGCGCAAGACCGCGGAATTCACGCCGGCATCCCCGAAACCCGTGATAGCGCGGCCCGCCGAGACAAGGTCGTCAGTGGCCGACTTTGATTTCAAGCTGGAGGGTCTGCTTGATGAGCGTCGCAATGACATCACAAGGCCTCCCACAACCGAACCCACTGGCAGCCCTCTTGCATCGGCCAAAGCCACAAGGCCAGAGGCTTCATCCGGCAACACGGCCAGCTATGCGGCCAGCGAGCTCTCCAACACCTTGGAATTCAATCTGTCGGATTCGTTCTCATCGTCGATTTCAGGTTCTGGTTCATCGTTGCCAGCCTCTTCACCCGCTGCAGTGACACAAAAATCTATTGCGTCTGGCGCACAGGCGATTGATCCCGCCTCGCTGAAAACCAAGCTTGATCTGGCCATCGCTTGTCAGGAAATCGGCGACCATGAAGGTGCGCGCGAACTGCTTGCCGAAGTCGCTGCCAGCCTGCACCCCGAGCTATCGCAGCGCGCGCAATCTCTGCTGGGTCAACTCGCGTAAAATTCGTCGCTTGGAGCAAGTCTGATCGGATCATCGGTGCTTGGCACTGACCCCGACGAGACAGACTCTTTCATGGCGCATCAGCTTTCGTTATCCGTCATCAGCACCCCAATGCCGGTGGTTTGGCAGAATCGAAGGGCCGGTCTAGTGGGCTCCTGCTGCGTCCCGTCTACGGAATAACATGTTGAAACGCATCGCACTCGGACTGCAATACGACGGTAGCCCATGGCATGGCTGGCAGACGCAGCCGCATGGCCGGACCGTGCAGGATGTGCTGGAATCCGCACTTGCAAAGTTTTGTCAGACACCGATCGCCACGACCTGCGCGGGCCGCACCGATGCCGGGGTGCATGCGCTTTCGCAAGTGGTGCATTTCGATACACCAGTGAGCCGAGAAAATTTTTCCTGGGTACGCGGTGTCAATGCATTCCTGCCAGCGTCAATCGCCGTGCAATGGGCCGCCGAAGTCGAAGGTGGTGAGCACGGATTTCATGCGCGCTTTTCTGCGCTGGCGCGCACCTATCACTACGTCATTTACAACTACCCGGTCAGGTCGCCGCTTTGTGAGGGGCGAGCAGGGTGGGTGTTCCGCCCACTGGATGCAGCGCGCATGCAAGAAGCCGCGCAGGCACTGATCGGTGAGCATGATTTTTCTGCATTCCGCGCAGCGGAGTGTCAGGCGGCATCGCCGGTGCGCACTTTGCACCACATTGCGATCAGGCGGCACGGCGATCGCCTTATCGTATCGCTGAGTGCGAATGCGTTTTTGCATCACATGGTGCGTAATATCGTGGGCTCCCTGATTCAGGTGGGCATAGGCAATCGTCCGCCCGCATGGATGGCGGAGTTACTGGCGAGCCGGCAGCGCGAACTGGCTGCCCCGACATTCAGTCCGGACGGGCTTTATCTGGCCAAAGTCGACTACGATGCGCGCTGGGCGCTGCCCGCACCCGATGAATCATTGCCTTTCTACTAAAAAATGACCCACAGAACACGAATCAAGCTCTGCGGCCTGACCCGCAGTGAGGATGTCAGGCAGGCAGTCGCGCTGGGTGCGGACGCCATCGGCCTGGTGTTCTACGCGCCGTCGCCCCGCTATGTCGCCCCGGAAACGGCTGCCCGCCTGGCCGAAGCATTGCCACCCATGGTTAGCACAGTCGGGCTGTTTGTGAACGCTGAGCTGGGCGAGGTGACGGAAGTGCTTCGCCGCGTACCCTTGTCGCTTTTGCAATTTCATGGCGATGAGACGCCGGCACAGTGTCGCGAGATCGCCGAGGCCGTGCGGCGCCCGTTTATTCGCGCACTCAGAATTCGGCCCGATACAACGGCGGCGGATTTGTTAGAATCACAGGCCGCTTACCGCACTGCCAGCCCGCTTTTCTCGGGCTTGCTGCTCGATACCTGGAGCGATGCATACGGTGGCACTGGAAAGGTATTTGATTGGTCTCTCATTCCCGCAGAAATCGCGCATCAGGCCGTTTTGAGTGGTGGCTTGAACGTGCAAAATGTGACTGACGCTGTGCGCCAGGTGCGCCCGTACGCCGTCGATGTCAGCAGTGGCATCGAATCGGCCAAGGGCATCAAGGACGCAGCGCTGATGCGCGCATTTGTATCCGCAGTGCGCGCGGCAGACGAACAGTAAACATTAAGCAGTTCGAGGAGAGATCATGGATCACAATCCCGCCCATCTGGGCATGTACAACTTTCCTGACGCATCCGGCCACTTCGGCCCGTACGGCGGCAGCTTCGTTTCCGAAACGCTGACCCACGCGCTCGAAGAACTCAAGGCCGAGTACGCGCACTACCAAAATGACCCTGAATTCCTGCGCGAGTTTCATCACGAGCTGAAGTATTTCGTGGGTCGTCCGAGCCCGATTTATCACGCCCGTCGCTGGTCCGAAGAGATGGGCGGTGCGCAGATTTTTTTCAAGCGCGAAGATCTCAATCACACCGGCGCGCACAAGATCAATAATGTCATTGGTCAGGCTTTGCTGGCCAAGCGCATGGGCAAGCCGCGTGTGATCGCTGAAACCGGTGCCGGTCAGCATGGCGTGGCAACGGCCACCATTTGCGCTCGCTTTGGTCTTGAGTGCGTGGTCTACATGGGCAGCGAAGATGTGAAGCGGCAGGTGCAAAACGTCTATCGCATGCAGTTGCTGGGTGCGACCGTGGTACCTGTTGAATCCGGATCCAAAACACTCAAGGACGCGCTGAATGAAGCGATGCGCGATTGGGTAACGAATGTAGAAAATACCTTTTACATCATTGGTACCGTGGCCGGACCGCATCCTTATCCGATGATGGTGCGCGATTTTCAATCGGTGATTGGTCAGGAATGCATAGAGCAGATGCCGGATCTCACCGGTCGTCAGCCAGATTATGTGATGGCCTGCATCGGTGGTGGCTCGAATGCCATGGGTATTTTTTATCCCTACATTCCCTACCCCGAGGTCAAGCTCATCGGCGTTGAGGCAGCCGGCGAGGGTATTGCCAGTGGCAAGCATTCTGCATCGCTGTTGGGTGGCATTCCTGGCGTATTGCATGGCAATCGCACGTACCTACTGCAGGATGCGAATGGTCAGATTATGGAGACGCATTCCGTTTCTGCTGGTCTGGATTATCCCGGTGTCGGTCCTGAACATGCGTGGCTCAAAGACTCCAGCCGTGCAGAATACGTTTGCGTGACGGATGATGAAGCGATTCAGGCCTTTCACCACTGCTGTCGCATCGAGGGCATCATTCCTGCACTCGAATCCGCACATGCGCTGGCTTATGCCGCAAAGTTTGCGAGTACTCAGTCCAAAGACAAGACGATTCTGGTCAACCTCTCAGGACGTGGCGACAAGGATATGCACACCGTGGCCGAGTACGACAAAGAGCACACCCCGCTGCACGCGCAGGCAAAGGGTTGAGGCCACTTACCATGTCCAGAATCCAGACAACATTTGCAGATCTGCAGTCGCAGAAAAAAAAGGCACTGATTACCTTCATCACCGCCGGCGATCCGGCACCCGAACTCACTGTGCCATTGATGCATGCACAGGTGAAGGCGGGCGCCGATATCCTCGAACTCGGTGTGCCGTTTTCCGATCCTATGGCCGAAGGTCCGGTGATTCAGCGTGCCAATGAGCGTGCGCTGAAATTCAATATCGGCATGCGCGATGTACTCGGCTATGTGCGCGAATTCCGCAAGGACAACCCGCACACGCCGGTCGTGCTGATGGGCTATGCCAATCCGATTGAGCGTATGGGTGTCGACAGTTTTGTCACGGAAGCGAAGGCGGCCGGTGCGGATGGCGCCATCGTGGTCGACTATCCACCGGAAGAGGCGGCCGAGTTTGCTGAAAAACTCAAAGCCCAGGATATGGACCTGATCTTTTTGCTCGCACCCACGTCAACCGAGCAGCGCATCAAGCAGGTCGCGCAGATCAGCAGTGGCTTTTCCTACTACGTGTCACTGCGTGGTGTGACGGGTGCCGGTCATATCGATACTGTCGAGGTTGCCAGCCGTATCGCGGCCATTCGCGAACATGTGAAGCTGCCGATTGGCGTGGGTTTTGGTATTCGGGATGCGGTGACAGCAAAAGCGGTGGCATCGGTGTCGGATGCGATCGTGATCGGCAGTCGCATTATTCAGGAGCTGGAAAACACGCCCAAGGACAAGGCGGTGGCAGCGGTCCATGACTTTCTGTCTGGTATACGCACGGCTATCGACGAAGTCCCGGCTTGAGGCTATTCCCGGGCGGCCACGTGTGGTGTGGCCGCTTTTTACGCCCGGGAAGAGGTAAACTTATTGCTGAAATGGTAATCCATAGTCCCGCCGGGCTGGCTCCGGCGCTGGCCGAGGGGTAGAATGCAGCCCTAACGGTCGCCCGGCGTCCACTCAGAGAAAGAGAGTCCCATGAGTTGGTTAGAGAAACTCCTCCCGCCTCGTATTCAACGTTCAGACGCCAGCACCCGCCGCTCGGTGCCAGAAGGCCTCTGGGTCAAATGCCCTTCTTGTGAGGCCGTGCTCTACCGCACTGACCTCGAATCCAATCAGCAAGTCTGTCCTAAATGTGACCATCACATGCGTATTCGCGCGCGTGATCGCCTCGATGCCTTGCTCGACAATGAAGGCCGCTACGAGATAGGGCAGGAAGTTCTGCCGGTCGACACGCTCAAGTTTAAAGACAGCAAAAAATATCCCGAGCGCCTGAAGTCCGCGATGGATGCCACGGGCGAAACTGATGCGCTTATCGTCATGGGCGGCGCCATCATGTCGGTCCCTGTGGTGGTGGCCTGTTTCGAATTCGAATTCATGGGCGGCTCGATGGGCGCGGTCGTTGGCGAGCGCTTTGCGCGCGGTGCGCAGACAGCTCTGGAGCAAAAAGTACCTTTCATTTGCATCACGGCCACCGGTGGTGCGCGGATGCAGGAGGGATTGCTATCACTGATGCAGATGGCAAAGACCACCTCCATGCTCACCAAGCTGTCCGAGAAAAAGCTGCCTTTCATCTCGGTTCTTACAGATCCCACCATGGGTGGCGTGTCTGCATCCTTTGCTTTCATGGGTGATGTGGTGATCGCTGAGCCCAAAGCCCTGATCGGTTTTGCGGGGCCGCGCGTGATCGAAAATACCGTGCGTGAAAAACTGCCGGAAGGTTTTCAGCGTTCCGAATTCATCATTCAGAAAGGCGCGATCGACATGATTGTGGATCGGCGCAAGATGCGTGAAGAAATCGCGCGCCTGCTCGCGATTCTGCAAAATCAGCCGCCGGAAGTGCTGGCCTGATAGACCCCCAATCTGTCACCCCGGCGGAGGCCGGGGTCCAGTGTCGTTCCTGAATCTCTTCATGCACGCTTCATCTCGCGTACTTTTCACCTCACGCACTCCCCACCATGCCACTTTCGCTCAATGACTGGCTAACCCGCCTCGAATCACTTCATCCCAAAGCCATTGAGATGGGTCTGGATCGTGTCAGCGAGGTCGCGAGCCGGCTCGGCATTCGGTTCGACTGCCCTGTGATCACGGTCGGTGGCACCAACGGCAAGGGTTCTACCTGTGCAATGCTGGAATCGATGTTGCTGCAAGGGGGCTATCGCGTCGGTCTGTATACCTCGCCGCATCTGTTGCACTTCAATGAGCGTGCACGCATCAATGGCGAGCTGGCCAGCGATGAGGCCTTGTGCACAAATTTTGAAGTCGTCGAGGCAGCGCGTCACGAGGTGTCGCTGACGTATTTCGAGTTTACGACGCTGGCTATTCTCAAATACTTTGCCGATGCCGGTCTGGATGCCGTGATTCTTGAGGTCGGGCTGGGTGGTCGTCTGGATGCGGTCAATCTGATCGATGCCGATGTCGCCATCGTCACCAGTGTCGACCTTGATCATCAGGAATATCTGGGTAATACACGCGAGAAGATAGGTTTTGAGAAAGCCGGTATTTTTCGCTCAGGTCGCACAGCGATTTGCAGTGATCCCTCGCCACCGCAATCCCTGCTTGATCACGCTGCCGCCATCGGTGCTGATCTCTGGCTGTTCGGGCGCGACTTCAATTACTCGGGTGATCGGCAGCAGTGGAATTACGGTGGATGCCAGCAGCGCCGCAATGCACTGGCCTATCCCAGTCTGCGTGGCGCAAACCAGCTACTCAATGCGAGTGCTGCGCTCGCGGCACTGGAAGCTCTGCGCGAGCGTTTGCCGCTCGGTGCACAGGAAGTTCGCAGCGGGCTGGTGATGGTGGAATTACCTGGGCGCTTTCAGGTCTTGCCCGGTCGTCCTGCCGTGATTCTCGATGTTGCTCACAACCCGCACGCCGCTGCAACGCTGTCGCAAAATCTGGAGCAGATGGGCTTTCATCCCTATACCTACGCCGTTTTTGGTGCCATGGCCGATAAGGATATTGCAGGCATCCTGGCCCAGCTGGTGGATCGTATCGACCATTGGTATTTGACGGATCTGCCGCTGCCGCGTGCAGCCAGGGCGACGTCGCTGGCTGAGTCACTGGCTCAGGCAGGTGTCCGACCCAGTACGGTGTCTGGCGCTGAGCGCAGTGTTCAGTGTTTTGCGACCCCGGCGGAGGCTTATGCCGCAGCGCGGGGTCGCGCCACCGAGAATGATAGAATTGCGGTCTTCGGGTCATTCTTTACGGTGGCCGGCGTGATGGCTGTCAGATAATCTTTCTGTCCTCGCGTCAAACACGATTCAGCAACGCAATCAACTTTCTTATGGGCTTGTTCTCGTTCCCTGGTAAAAACCAGCAGGATGCCGATGACGATCTGGACGTGCCGGTCAAGCCGCGCCGTTCGCGCCGCAGCCCGACGCAAGATGAAGAACCCGTCGATCCCATGCTGCCAGAGAAGCAGCGGGCACGGCGCCGCTTGATAGGTGCGACCGCACTCGTGCTTGCAGCCATCATCGGATTGCCGATGATTTTCGATGCCGATCCCAATAAGCCGTTGGCAGATGATGTCGAGACGCAGATTCCCGACAAGGTTTCGCCAGCCCCCGAGAGCCTGAAGCCCCAGCCTGCACCGCACTCTGTCACGCAAAAGGTCGTCGAGTCACCCGTGCCCGCGCAACCGCCTGCACCTCTCCCGCCTGTCTCCGAGCTCAAGGCAGCGCCTGAGTCTGCAAAAACAGTCAAGTCAAACACGGAAGCATCTGAAAAGCCGGCCTCTGACAAAAATTCTGAGGGCAAAGCGCCCGTCGACGAAGACAAACCTCAGACCAAGGAAAAGCCACGCAAATATCTATTGCAGGTGGCGGCAGTCAACAGCAAGACAAAAGCAGATGACTTGAAGGGTCGCCTCAAAGAATCAGGCATCAAAGCGTATTCCGAAAAAATCAGTACCAAGGACGGCGACCGTTTCCGTGTTCGTGTGGGACCGTTTGCCACCCGCGAAGAAGCAGAGAAGATGCAAGCGCGTGTGAAGAAGCTGGGTCTGAGCGGTAGCGTGCAGTCTATGTAGAGTGCCCGGCCTCGCCGGGCGTCACGTTTTTTGAAGGAGCCCCACCATGTGCGGCATTGTTGGCGTCGTTTCGCATGGCCCTGTGAATCAGCTCATCTATGATGCGCTGCTGTTGTTGCAGCACCGTGGTCAGGATGCCGCCGGTATCGCGACCAGTCACGGCAATACCTTCAGCATGCACAAGGCCAATGGTCTGGTGCGCGATGTTTTCCGCACCCGTAATATGCGTTCATTGCCGGGTAACTCGGGCATAGGCCAATGCCGTTATCCGACTGCCGGATCTTCCAGCGAGGAAGAGGCGCAGCCGTTTTATGTGAACGCGCCCTTTGGCATTACGCTGGCGCACAACGGCAATCTCACCAATGCCGATCAGCT
>JAIXXZ010000005.1 GCA_027490465.1 Oxalobacteraceae bacterium | reverse complement strand
TCGGCGAAGGCGATATCTTCGGTGATGGCCGGATCCAGGTGATGGCAGACCATCAGCATGTCCAGATGCTCATCGAGCGTATTGACCGTGTAGGGTCGGGTCGGATTGGTTGACGAGGGCAGGACATTGGGCTGTCCCACGGCAGCGATGATGTCCGGCGCATGACCGCCGCCTGCACCTTCGGTATGAAAGGTGTGAATGGTGCGGTCTTTGAATGCCGCTAATGTGTGCTCCAGAAAGCCGGCTTCATTGAGGGTGTCGGTGTGAATGGCGACCTGTATATCCATGTTGTCGGCGACTGACAGGCAGTTATCAATCGCTGCCGGCGTGGTGCCCCAGTCCTCATGCAGTTTGAGACCGATAGCGCCGGCGCGAATCTGTTCTTCCAGCGGCAGAGGCATGCTGACATTGCCCTTGCCCAGAAAGCCCAGGTTCATTGGGAATGCGTCAGCGGCGGCCAGCATCGCATGGATATGCCAGGGCCCGGGTGTACATGTGGTGGCTGCTGTGCCCACCGCAGGCCCGGTGCCGCCGCCTATCATGGTGGTTACGCCCGACATGAGTGCTTCTTCGATTTGCTGTGGGCAGATGAAGTGAATGTGTGAATCAATGCCACCCGCTGTCACGATCATGCCTTCGCCCGCGATGATTTCGGTGGCGCCGCCGATCGCGAGGGTGACATCGGGTTGTATGTCCGGATTACCCGCTTTGCCAATGCCGGCAATGCGCCCCGATTTGATGCCGATGTCCGCTTTCACGATACCCCAGTGATCGAGAATGACGGCATTCGTAATCACCGTATCCATCACGTCCGCGTGTGGTCGCTGCGACTGACCCATGCCGTCGCGGATGACTTTGCCACCACCGAATTTCACTTCTTCACCGTAGGTGGTGTAGTCCTTTTCTATTTCGATGAAGAGACCCGTATCAGCCAGACGAATGCGATCGCCTGTTGTTGGTCCAAACATTTCAGCATAGGCTTTTCGTGAGATCGTGCTCATGCTTCACCTTCTTTCAGTTTCCCCATCACCTTGCCATTGAAGCCATACACCGTACGCGCACCGGCAAGCGCCACCAGTTCAATCGTGCGTTCCTGACCCGGCTCAAAACGTACGGCAGTGCCAGCGGCAATGTGCAATCGCATGCCATACGCAGCAGCGCGATCAAACTGCAATGCAGGATTGGTTTCGTAAAAATGAAAATGTGAACCGACTTGTATGGGTCTGTCCCCACTGTTGGCCACTGTCAGCGTGCAGGTTTTGCGGCCAACATTGAGCGCAATCTCGCCATCTTCTATCAGCATTTCACCTGGAATCATGGAGTTCTCCCTTGTTTGCGCTGTTTGGTTTACGGGATGGGATGGTGAACGGTGACCAGCTTGGTCCCATCGGGAAAGGTCGCCTCGATCTGAATATCGGGAATCATCTCGGCCACACCTTCCATGACATCCTGACGTGTGAGTATTTGAGTTCCGGCGGACATCAGCTCTGCTACGGTCTTGCCATCGCGAGCACCTTCCATGATGGCTGCCGTAATCAGCGCCACCGCTTCAGGATGGTTGAGCTTCAGACCACGTGCGCGGCGGCGCTCGGCAACCAGTGCTGCCGTAAAAATCAGGAGTTTGTCTTTTTCGCGGGGCGTCAGATCCATGGTCTTTCCTCATCAGTGATGCAATGGTTTTGTTTGAATGTCAGGTATTCCAGATTCGGGGTATGACCGCTTCACGGTCAAGTAATGCGGGACGCAGCACTTGCCATGCCGCGAGCATCACGCGCCGTGCAACTTCGCTGTTGTTGCCTAGATAGCGAGCGATGATCACGGATTTCATTTGCGTCACGCCGAATTGACCGTGACCATCGCCGCTTGCTGCGCATTGTTCGCGTACTGCGGTCAGTAAAGCGGCACTGCTCGCACCGCCCACCGCAATCAGGCTCGCACAGACACTGTGGCCAGCCAGCCCCAGTGGGCTAAGCATCTGTCGGCCGCCTGCGGCAAGTATCCCTTGTTCCAGCCAGAGCGGTTTGCCTTCTCTTCGTATCATCATCGATTGTTGCACTTGCCCTTGCTCGAAAGTTTCGCCGGAGGCCTTACGCCCGAAGCACAGGATCTCGCAGCCGATATACCTCGCATCAGCGCCCAGATCGATGATGGTGTCCAAGACGACATCGGCTGAATTGAACAGAATTGTTTCTTGCGGAAGCCATTCCAGAGCAGCATCGGCAGCAACGCGAATACGTAATCGCTGTCGCGAACGATGACCATTGGCGCGATACCACTTGGCTGCACCCGGGGTCGATAGCAAGGCGCGTGCGTTCGGCCCCGTATCGACTTGCATGCGCAATTCATCACCACCGACGACGCCACCCGGCGGATGAATGATGATGGCGTGGCAGGTGGAGGGATGTTCGGGATAGAGCGGTTTTTGTACGCGCAGTGGGCCAGTATGTTCTCGGCGTATCAGCCGGGTCGTATCGCCGTCGCGCTCGAATCCGAGGTCGAGCGTGGCCAGCCAGTGACGGCCACTCGCGCTCAAGTTTGGGGTGCTTGCAGATGAAGCTGCTGGATCGGCTACATGTCTCATCGCTACTCGCCGCGTGGCTGAGGTTTCAATTTTGCTTAGTTTTTGGTACCAGGCGTCTCGAGTGAGAAGTGTACAACCTAGTCTGATTGATAGCAGCTTGTATGCCATCTTTCAGTTTGTATTGAGGGACCTTCGAAAGGGTATTTGCCCTTAAAAGTGGCGTGGCAGACGGGTTATGAGCAAATTTGGTGCAGAGTGCACCCTGGGCAGGATCAGATGTGATCGCGAGTACGGCGAACGGCGGCCAAGATTATTTTCATTGCGTACAAGATGATGAGTGTTCCGATCAAATCGCCGGTGAACATGGCGGCAAAGCCGGTCAGCATGTCCGTGTTTACGGACCTCAGCGTGTACCAAATCGAGTGCAGCAGAGCACTCATGAAGGCATAGACGAGGCAAAGAAGCGCCAGTTTTGCTGCATTGAGTTTCTCCAGCGTTGCTGGCAGGCCGTTGATCAGCGCGAGTCGGTAAACCAGATAAGGCGCCCCCGCAGAGATGAGGGATGACACCAGATTGGTCAGCAAACCCATTTCTCCATAGGTTTGGGTGGAGATAATCAGGGAGGCAATCAGCAATCCGATCGCGCCTTCCAAGCCTAACAGCAAGGTGCAGAGCAGACGCACCCCAGCGGGAAGAAAAATCCAGTTCGCACCACTGTGCAGCTCCAGGGTGTTGAACAGCACCATGTTCAGATGAAAGCACCCGAAATAGAGCGAGGCCGAAGCCAAAATGGATATCAGCTGTAATTTAAACATTTTCTGTACAGCTGGTTAGTGTAATTGCTGGTTGAAATCGGAACCGATTATAACCAAAGCTCTGAGGGAAATTTCAAAATTCGACGTGAATTTGTTACCAAGTGTTACGCTGCTTTTCGCTGGCGCCGGAATGCAATCGGTGCTTGAAAAAAGCCTGGCATGACCAGGCCGTTTCTTCATGCTTCTTCTTTCAGATTTATTTTTTTGCGCGCCCATTCGATTTTGTTGGCATCGTTGCGAGCTGCGTACTCGCTGCACTGATGCCCGAGTCAAGCTGCTCAATTGCCTCCTGAGTGCTTTTGGTGATCTGACTGTAGCCGGAAGCGGCATTGTCGATTGCAGCCTTGAGAAGACTGATCGAGCTTTGCGAACCTTCAGGAGTGCCTTTGCCGAGCTCATCAAGCAGTGATGCAATCTCGCGGCTGCTCTCGTTGACTTTGTCTTGCGTAAGGCGAGCCAACTGCATGTGAGTACCCGAGGCGATGTTGGACAGGTGACGGACATAGGTCATCAGAATATCCGCATGGGGTTGTATCTGGCTGCTGCTGACATTCACGAAATCCTGCGGGTCTTTCGCGCTCATCAGTTGCTGTGCGCTGCCAAGCGACATATCCATACTTGCTCTGGCAGCTTGCAAATTGAGCCCCATCAGTTTTTCCACGGTCTCGATCATGGACTCAGCCATCGATGTGGCAAAGCTGATTTGGGCCGAGAGGTGGGTACGGGTTGCAGATGACAACAGGTCGGGCGAGATCATGAGGAAGACTCCTGAGGGGTGAGATGAAACGACGATAAGCGTGCTGCAGTGCAGCAGCGCTTATTCTTGGGTGTCGACTTGGGTGTGTCAAGCAAAGTTATTGCGCTGCATCAGGAGAATTTGATTTCATGTGAAAAGCCTATCGCTGCATATGGCTCGGCCATAGGTAAGCCTGACGAATCGTCTCGTGAATAGCTTGGCTGGGCTGCATGCTAGACTCGCCGCTCTTCAGCTTTGCCCCAGCGACCCGTGAGAGCTTTCTACAGCGACCGCTTTGTACTCCCTCTGCCAGACGGTCATCGCTTCCCCATGCAAAAGTATCGGATGCTGCGAGACGCTGTCGCCAGTGGCATGCCGACGGTTTTTCTTGAAGAGGCACCTCACACAACGGATGGTGTACTGGCGCTGGCGCATCATCCGCATTACATACACCGGGTGACGAGCGGCGCGCTTTCTTCGAGCGAGCAAAAGGCGATCGGCTTTCCCTGGTCACTGGAGATGGTCGAAAGGTCGAGGCGCTCTGCCGGAGCGACGATAGCAGCTTGCCGCGCGGCCATTGCCGAGGGAACGGCCGTCAATCTCGCGGGCGGCACGCATCACGCGCATGCTGATCGTGGTGAGGGATTTTGCGTTTTCAATGACGCAGCGATTGCCGCGAGGCTGATGCAGGCCGAGCGCCGCGTATCGCGGGTTGCGATTGTCGATCTCGATGTTCATCAAGGCAATGGCACCGCGTCGATACTTGCCAATGATGATTCGGTATTTACCTTGTCACTGCACGGCGAAAACAACTATCCGTTCGAGAAGGCCGTCAGTGATCTGGATGTCGCACTACCGGACGAGACGGATGATGAAAGCTACCTTGAGCAGCTAGCCTCCTCGCTGGCGCAGATGTTTTCGCGTTTCGATCCACAACTGATTATTTATCTCGCCGGTGCAGATCCGCACGAAGGCGACCGTCTGGGTCGCCTGAAGTTGTCGATGGAGGGACTGGCAGCGCGTGATCGCATGGTGCTTGATGCGGCACAGGCGCGCGGTTTGCCGGTTGCGCTGGCGATGGCTGGCGGCTATGGCAGACGTATTGATGACACTGTGGCTGTGCATCGTCAGACAGTCAGTATTGCAGCGAGTTATTGCGGTGTTCGTTTGGAGACTGCATGAGCTCGACTGTCGCATCAGAGCGCGCCCCATGGATGGAAGCCAGCATGCCATTGCTGTTCGTGCTGATCTGGAGCACAGGCTTCATTGTCGCCAAATTCGGCTTGCCCTATGCGCCTGTAATGACGTTTTTGTTGCTGCGTTATTTGTGCGTATTGCTGATTCTCGTGCCTGCCTTGCTGTTGGTACGTGCACCGTGGCCCCAGGGGCAGGTGACGCACATTGCCGTCGCTGGCGTGTTGGTGCAGGCGGGCTATTTATCAGGGGTGTGGTCGGCAATCAAGCTGGGTATGCCGGCCGGTCTGGCGGCACTGATCGTGGGCTTGCAGCCTTTGCTGACGGCTTTTGGTGCGCGTCTCATTGGCGAACCCGTGCGGGCGCGGCAGTGGGTGGGGTTATTTCTCGGGTTGGCTGGCGTGGCACTGGTGGTATCGAACAAGCTCACAGCATCGGGCAGCTCCATCATCAATGTGTCGCTTTGTTCTTTTGCGCTCTTATCGATTACCGCAGGCACGCTGTATCAAAAACGGTTTTGTTCGCGTTTCGATTTGCGTTCTGGTGCGGTGATTCAATTCACTGCATCGGCGCTGATTACCTTGCCCTTTGCGATCACTCTTGAAAATCTGACGCCGGGTTTTGATTCAGTACAATGGACACCAGATTTCATCGGTGCGCTGTGCTGGTCGGTGTTTGCATTGTCGATTGGTGCCATCTTCCTGCTGTTTGCACTCATCAGAAAAAATGCAGCCACTAAGGTGTCCAGCCTGATGTATCTGACACCGCCGCTGACTGCCGTCATTGCCTGGCTGTTGTTTGGCGAGACGCTGTCCATTACAGGTGCATTGGGCATGCTGCTGGCGGTGGTAGGGGTTGCTTTCGTCGTCAGAAAGTAAGTTCGGTGCCTTTTCAAGAATTTCGAGAAGGCATCGCGACAAGAATATCCAATAAAATCATCCAAACAGATCATGGGGAAAAATTATGCGAGAGAGCGCTAAAAGCAGAGCTTACTTCCGTCATTTTCATCCGATCACCACGCGTTGGAGTGATAACGATGCTTACGGTCATGTGAATAATGTTATTTACTACCATTGGTTTGATACCGTGGTAAATCAGTTCCTGATTGTGAATGGCACGCTCGATATTCACGCGGGTGAGGCGATTGCCTTGGTGGTGGAAACGCACTGTAATTATTTTTCTTCGGTGGCTTTTCCCGACCCTGTGACCGCCGGTCTGTGTGTTACGCGCCTTGGCGAATCCAGTGTGCGTTATGAAGTCGGGATATTCCGTGGTGATGAGGATGTGGCGTCGGCGCAGGGACATTTTGTCCATGTGTATGTCGATAGCGCGACACGCAAGCCTACGCCGATTCCGGGACCAGCACGCACACTTTTGCAATCCATTCAGATTGAAACAACGAAAGCCCAAGCATGAACCAACTTAACCAACAACAGGCCGTCGATCAGGCGATTACGTCGCGTCGCTCCATACGCGCCTTTCTGCCCACCGCTGTGCCGCGCGCAGAAATCGAAGCTTTGCTCGAAGTCGCTTCCCGCGCACCTTCAGGCTCGAATACCCAGCCATGGAAAGTATATGTGCTTACCGGCGCGATACGTCAGCAACTCTCGGATGCCATCCTCAAGGTCTACCTTAATCCGGATGAAGTGGCATCGCACAAGGAAGAGTATGACTATTACCCGCGCGAGTGGGTGGCGCCCTATGTGGACAGACGACGCAAGGTGGGCTGGGATTTGTATGCCTTGCTGGGTCTGACCCGAGAGAACAAGGCTGGCATGCAGGCACAACATGGCCGCAACTATGCTTTTTTCGATGCGCCTGTGGGTTTGATCTTTACTATTGATCGTGTGATGGAGCAGGGTTCCTGGCTGGATTACGGCATGTTCCTGCAAAACATCATGATTGCCGCACGAGCGCGTGGTTTGGATACCTGTCCGCAGGCAGCTTTTACGCAGTTTCACCGAGTGATCGCCGATACATTGGGCTTGCCCGAGAGCGAGCAACTGGTTTGTGGCATGGCACTCGGTTATGCCGATCACAGCAAAACAGAAAACACACTGGTGACCGAGCGAGCGCCGGTCTCGCAGTTTGCAAAATTCATGGAGTGAATCATGAAAAAGATTGCAGTCATCGCCGGTGATGGCATTGGTACCGAGGTTGTCCCCGAGGGCTTGCGGGTACTGGACGCCGCTGCGCGACGCTTTGATGTGCCGCTGTCTTTCGATCATTTTGACTTTGCCAGTTGCGACTATTTTGCGCGTCATGGGCAGATGATGCCGGATGACTGGAAGACGCAAATCGGTCGCCATGATGCGATTTATTTTGGTGCGGTGGGTTGGCCCGCGACGGTGCCGGATCATGTCTCGCTCTGGGGTTCCTTGCTGAAGTTTCGGCGCGAGTTTGATCAGTACGTTAATTTGCGACCCTGCCGGCTGATGCCCGGCATTCCATCGCCACTCGCAAACCGCAAGCCAGGTGATATCGACTTTTACGTGGTGCGAGAAAATACCGAAGGCGAGTATTCATCAGTCGGCGGCCGCATGTATGAAGGTACGCCTCGAGAAACGGTCTATCAGCAAAGTGTTTTTTCACGCCACGGTACAGATCGCATTCTGAAATATGCATTTGAGCTGGCGCAGCGCAGACCAAAGAAGCACCTCACCTCGGCCACCAAGTCGAATGGCATTGCAATCACCATGCCTTATTGGGATGAGCGTGTTGCGGAGATGGCGCGTCATTATCCCGACATCCACTGCGACAAATTTCACATCGATATCTTGTGCGCACATTTCGTTCAGCATCCCGACTGGTTTGATGTGGTGGTGGCTTCGAATTTGTTTGGCGATATTCTTTCTGATCTCGGTCCTGCCTGCACCGGCACGATTGCGATTGCGCCGTCAGCCAATATCAATCCCGAAGGTACGTATCCGTCTCTGTTCGAACCGGTGCATGGTTCAGCGCCCGACATTGCGGGCAAGGGTATTGCGAATCCGATCGGACAGATCTGGTGTGGCGCCATGATGCTTGAGCATTTCGGTTATGTAGAGGCGGGGCAGGCCATCGTGCGTGCGATTGAGCGTGTGCTGGAAGCCGGTCCCGCACATGCACCATTTACGCCTGATATGGGTGGACACGCGGGCACGTCCGACCTTGGTCGGGCGATCGCAGAAGCATTGTAATTTTTTAAATTAATAAAAAAATAATAAAAAGATGTCAATATGAATATCAGTGTTGATTGATAAACCTGTTTAATTAGTCGCCCTAAGCCCTTAATTCTCTTGCAGATTTGCATTGATTTGCTACACTACAGTCAAATTTTGCAACATGGCATGGAGTTGGGATGCGACGTTTTTTCCTTGGCAATCTGATTTTCACTCTGACAGCACTGCTGGCTTTTTCTGCGGCGTGGAGTGCACCAAATCGAAGCGATCAGCGTCCGATTGTCAAAAAAGCCAATCGCGTTGCAGAGACGGGTAATCGCTCGCGCAAACTCGAGTTGAAATCTCGGTCCATGAGGCCCAAGGTGTCCGCAGGCAAGCGAAAGGGTGGCTTTCAGCGCGTTGCCTACAATCCATCTTTATCAGTCCCGCGTTCAAGCACGGCTGGCGATTTGGCCGGTCTGGGTATGACGCGTGATCCCCTGGACCTCAGCGCGAATGTGGCGTTAGTGGTGGATCAGAGCTCCTTGGAGACGCTGTTTGAAAAAAACTCCCACGTCGCTTTGCCCATCGCTTCCATCACCAAGCTGATGACCAGTCTCGTTGTGGTTGAGGCGAATCAGAATCTGGACGAAATCCTCACCGTGACTGAAGAAGATGTTGATCGCAAGCGCTACAGTCATTCTCGCTTGCGGATTGGTGCCCAGCTCTCTCGAGCAAATATGCTGCACATTGCGCTGATGAGTTCTGAAAATCGGGCAGCCGCCGCGCTCGGCAGACACTTCCCCGGCGGCCTTCCCGCTTTCGTCGCGGCCATGAATGCCAAAGCGGTCGAGTTGGGCATGACGAATTCGCGCTTTGCAGACCCGACGGGGCTATCCAGCGCCAATGTGTCCAGTGCTCGCGATCTGGCGCGTTTGGTTGTGGCGGCGTATCAGTATCCATTGATCCGCGAATATTCGACGGACAGCCATTACGTCGTAGAACCCGGTGGCGCCTCGCTTGAATATCGTAATTCGAATGGGCTGATCGAAAATCCGGAATGGGCTATCGGCTTGCAGAAGACAGGCTACATTGCCGAGGCAGGCCGCTGTCTGGTCATGCAGGTGAATGTCGCAGGACGTCCAGTGGTGATGGTCTTTCTCGACTCGAAAACCAAGCAATCACGACTCGCAGATGCCGATCGCATCCGCAAGTGGCTTGAAAACCGGGCCGCTTCAGCAATGACGCAGCGGCAGGCAAGCCGAAGCTGATGACTCAGCACATAAAAAAAGCGAACTTCGGTTCGCTTTTTTTTATGTGCTGCTTTTGATTCTCGCCGGCCTCAGACACTCTCCATAGCGTGGAAACCGAGCACGCTGGAAATATCGTTAGCGGTAGCGATCAGATCATCCAGCCACTCATCCTTGAGTCTATCGGCCGGTGCCGAGATGGACAGACCCGCAATCAGTCGCCCTGCATCATCACGAATACCAGCGGCCATGCAGCGTACGCCGAGCTCAAGTTCTTCATTGTCACGCGCATAACCACGCGAGCGTACCAGCGACAATTCACGCTCCAGCTTGCTCAGTTCCGTGATCGAATTCTTGTTGTGACCTGCCAGGCCGGTACGCGTTGCATAACTTCGCACCAGTTTTGGATCATCCACCGACAGAAACAGCTTGCCGGTAGAGGTCAGGTGCAAAGGGCCGCGGCCACCGATGGCGCGTACCACTTGCATACCTGAGCGCTCGGAAAAAGCGCGATCGATATAGACAATTTCATCTCCCTGCCTGACGGACAGGTTCACGGTTTGCTGTGTCTTTCGATGCAGCGATTGCATATACGGCAGGGCGGCCTCGCGGACATTGAGCCGGCTTTTGACAATATTGCCCAGTTCGAGCAAGCGCATGCCGAGGCGGTAAGCGCCGGGTTCAGTTCGGTCAACGAAGCGTTTGGCCACCATATCGTTGAGTATGCGGTGCGCGGTGGAGGGGTGCAGACCGGTGGCAAGCGAGAGTTCTTTGAGACTGACCGGGTCGGGATAGCCCGCCAGAGCATCCAGCAGGCTCATCATGCGCTCAATGACTTGGATCGAGGTTTTGTCGGAAGCAGGTGCGGCGTCAGGTTTCATGGCGATACGGGCGATACGTTGGTGCAATGCAATATTCAGTTTATACCACAATGCGAAAAGCGATCACAAGCGGCTGGCGCAAAGATTTACCCGGGAGACGCAAATTTTTTTCATCCCGGGTAAACCGGTCACTCGAGGCACAAACGCCTGATAATGCGCAGTCTGAAAGTCCAAAGAGTGGGGAAAAAATGCGTGTTGGATTGCTGGTGACCTGTCTGGTCGATGTCATGCGGCCGGAAATTGGCTTCTCTGCGCTCAAGTTGCTCGAGAGTGCCGGCTGCGATGTGATCGTGCCCGAGCAGCAAACCTGCTGCGGCCAGCCCGCCTACAGCTCGGGCAACCGTGATGCGGCCGGAGAACTGGCGAAAAAATTCATCGAAGATTTCGAAAGCTTTGACTACATCGTTATCCCGTCAGGTTCATGCGGCGGCACGGTCAAGACGCATTACGATGACGTCCTGAGCGACCAGCCTGAATGGCTGGCCCGGTACCAAAAAATCAAACCGCGCGTTTTCGAGCTGACGGATTTTCTGGTGAATGTCGTGCAACTCGACAAACTACCGTCGCTCACGCAATCCAGCTTCAAGGGCAGCATCACCTACCATGATTCCTGCTGCGGCTTGCGCGAACTGGGTGTACAGGCGCAGCCACGCGAGCTGCTCGCCAAACGCGAGGGCGTACAACTGACGGAAATGAATCAGGCCCGTAACTGCTGCGGTTTTGGCGGTACCTTTGCGGTGAAGTATGGCGATATCTCTGCTGCGATCGTCGACGACAAGTGCGACAACATTCATGCCAGTGGTGCCGATGCGGTCGTGCTCGGTGATCTCGGTTGCATGCTCAATATTGAAGGACGCTTGCGGCGCAAGGGCGATCACAAAACCCGCGTGCTGCACGTTGCTGAAGTTCTCTCGGGAGACGCATGATGCAAATCCAGTCAATGCATTTCAAAGCGCGTGCTGGCCAAAAGCTGGCGGATGAGCGCCTGCAGCAGACACTGAAAAAATTCTCGACCAAATTCGTCGGTGCGCGCGCCAGTGCCATCACCGAGCTCGATGATTTCGAGGCCACACGAGATGCTGCGGTCGAGCGACGCATGCGCGCGATCGAGAACCTGGATGTCTGGCTTGCCACCTTCGAAAAAGAAGCGACACGTCGCGGTGCGACCGTGCTGTATGCGGAAACTGCGGAGCAGGCTGCAAAGCTGGTGGTCGAGATCGCTAAAAAGCATGACGTTAAAAAAGTCATCAAATCCAAGTCCATGGTGTCGGAAGAGATGGCGCTGAACAAGGCACTGGAAGCTGCGGGCGTGACGCCTGTGGAAACCGATCTTGGCGAGTACATTCTTCAGATTAATGACAACGAGCCACCATCGCACATTATTGCGCCCGTGATTCACAAGGACAAGGAAGAAGTTGCCGATTTGTTCGCCAAAGTGCACAACAAGCCGCGGCTGACTGATATTCACGAGATGACGCGCGAGGCGCGCGAAGTATTGCGTCCCCATTTCCTGTCGGCAGACATGGGGGTCACCGGTGGCAATTTCGTGATCGCCGAATCGGGCTCCGTGGCGGTCGTGACTAACGAAGGCAACGAGGGCATGTGCACCATCATGCCGCCCAAGGTGCATGTGGTCGTGACAGGCATAGAAAAGGTTTTGCCGACGCTGTCCGATCTGGCGACTGTGATGCGATTGCTTCCACGTTCTGCCACCGGGCAGTCGATATCCAACTATTTCTCGCTGCTGACCGGGCCGCGCGCCAGCAATGAGCAGGATGGTCCCGAGCATATGTATTTTGTGCTGGTGGATGCGGGGCGCACAGGTCTGATTGGTACGGAATTTCAGGAGATGCTGCGTTGCATACGCTGTGGTGCGTGCATGAATCATTGTCCCGTGTACAGCAAGATCGGTGGTCATGCCTACGGTTGGGTGTATCCGGGACCGATGGGCAGCGTGCTCACGCCGTCTTATATCGGCGTCGACAAGGCGATGGATCTGCCGCAGGCCTCAACGCTGTGTGGTGAATGCCATGTCGTCTGCCCGGTCAAGATTCCTTTGCCGGATTTGCTGCGCAAGCTGCGTGAAAAGCAATTCGAAAAAGGTTTGCGCCCCGGCTTCGAATACCTGGCCTTCGGCATCTGGTCTTTTGTCGCGCAACGTCCGGCGCTTTATCGCATCGCGATGCGTGTGGCCGCGCGTGCACTCAGCGCAATGGGCGGGACTCGTCGAATGATCAGCAAGCTGCCACTGGCCGGCGGATGGACCGATCATCGCGAAATGCCTGCTCCCTCCGGAAAAACTTTCCGGGAGCTGTACCGTGAGCGCAAGACCTCCTGATTGATGACGAACCGCGAGCCGCCCGTGAGCCAGTACAAGAGCAAGTCTGGCCTCAAACGAATCTTTTCTGCCCTCTTCAATTCCTTGAATGGGTTGCGTACCGCTTGGCGTCTCGAGCACGCTTTCCGTCAGGAGTTGGGTGTCGCGATACCGGGCATCATCGTGGCTTTGCTGCTGCCAGTCACTTTGCTCGAACGCGTTGCGCTGATCGCCGTCTTGGTTCTGATGCTGATAACCGAGCTGGTAAATTCGGCGATCGAGGCGGTGGTCGACCGCATCTCGCTCGACCACCACGAACTCTCCAAAAATGCCAAGGACCTGGGCAGCGCCGCCGTCATGCTGGCCGTGGTACTAGCGGTGCTGACCTGGGCTGTGATCCTCGGCGCTTTGTGGATGCGTTGAGTACGCAGCTCACAGCATACCGGCTGGCGTGTCCTTACTGTCCGGGATTCATGAATTCTGCGTGAATCTCGTTCACAGCTTTCACCATCTCATCCGATAGCTTGATCGAATACGCATCGATGTCATACGCCAGTTGCTCGATGCTGGTGGCACCGATGATGGTGGAGGCGATGAACCAACGCGTATAGCACCAGGCAAGCGCTAGCTGGGTCGCTGTCATCCCATGATCCTTGGCCAATTGCATGTAACGACGCGTGGCATCCACCACGCGTGGTCGCAGGTAGCGCGGACTCCAGTTCGGCGGAAAATGAGTCAGTCGTCCCGCTGTTTGCGGATTGTCGATGTACTTGCCGGTGAGCTGACCAAAGGCAAGCGGACTGTAGGCCAGCATGCCGACATGCTCCCGGTAGCAGGTTTCATCCAGACCGCTTTCGAAACTCCGATTCGCCAGATGGTAGCCATTTTGTATCGAGACGATGCGGGGTAGCCCCATGGTCTGGGACAGATGAACAAACTGCGACACGCCCCAGGCGCTTTCGTTGGAGACGCCAATGTGGCGGATCTTTCCTTCTTTGATGAGCGCTTGTAGAACGGCGAGCGTTTCTTCGATGGCCACACATTCACGGTCATGCGCGGGATTGAAAAACAATTGTCCAAAGACCGGCACATTGCGGCTCGGCCAGTGCAGCTGGTAGAGATCGATGTAATCCGTCTGAAGACGTTTCAGACTGCTTTCGACAGCTGCGCGAATATTGGCAGCATCAAAATTGCTTTGTCCGTTGCGTATCCAGGTCATGGCTTTTGAAGGCCCGGCAATTTTGGTAGCCAGAATGATGTCTTTGCGACGCCCGCTTTTTTTCAGCCAGGTGCCGATGATGCTTTCAGTGGCGCCTTGTGTTTCCGCACGTGGCATGACCGGATAGAGCTCCGCGGTATCAATAAAATTAATGCCGCGCTCAAGTGCGTAGTCGAGCTGACTGTGACCTTCGGCTTCGGTATTCTGCTCGCCAAAGGTCATCGTGCCCAGACAGATTTTGGATACTTGCAGATCGCTGTGACCTAGTTTTATTTTTTCCATGCTCGTCTCCGTCAGTTTATTGTTCTGAAGTTTTTTGATGCAATCAATGTATGTGGGCGCACGCGGCGGTGCATTCACCCACCAGTGCGGGGCCGCGGTAGATCAGGCCGGTATACAGCTGTACCAGGCTGGCACCCGCGGCCATTTTTTCACTGGCATCGGTACCGCTGAGTATGCCGCCCACACCAATAATAGGAATCTCGCCTTTCAAGACTTGATGCATCGCGCGAATCACGCGCGTCGACAGATCTCGAACGGGAGCGCCCGACAAGCCGCCGGTTTCAGTCGCATGCGCCAAACCTTGTACCGCATCACGCGTAATGGTGGTATTGGTGGCGATGACACCATCAATATGGTGCCGCAGCAGAGCGCTTGCGATGGTATCGATCTGCTCATCATCAAGATCTGGTGCAATTTTCAGTACCAGAGGTACATAGCGTCCGTGGGTGTCGGCCAATCGCGATTGCGCCTGTTTGAGGGAGGCGAGTAGCGCATCAATTTCGGAAGCTTGCTGTAGCTGACGCAGATTCTTCGTGTTGGGTGAAGAGATATTCACCGTGATGTAAGCCGCATACGGATAGACTTTATCAAGGCAATACAGATAATCATCGGTAGCGCGCTCTATCGGCGTATCTGCATTTTTACCGATGTTCAGTCCCAGAATACCTTGCTGCTCCTGATAGAAGCGAGACGCTTGCACGTTACGCACGAAGGCATCGACGCCGCCGTTGTTGAAACCCATGCGATTGATCAGCGCCTCTGCCTCGGGCAGACGGAACATGCGCGGTTTTGGGTTGCCGGGTTGAGCGCGCGGCGTGACAGTGCCAATCTCGATAAAGCCGAAACCCAGCGCGGCCAGACCGTCGATGTAAGCGCCATCCTTGTCCAGACCCGCAGCCAGCCCGACGGGATTGGGGAAAGTCAAACCCATGACCGTGCGCGGATCCGGTACTGGTTTTGGCAGCAGCCGGGTCAAGCCAGCCGATGCAGCAAAACGCAGAGCGGGTAGCGTGAGGTCATGCGCTTTCTCGGGATCGAGCGAGAAGAGCAGGGGACGGGCGAGCGAGTAGAGAAATTTGTCTGACACGATGAACGGGCGTTTTAACAAGGCCCGTGGATTGTAACCCTGGGCCAGATCTATTCGGGGGGCAGCGCTTCCCAGCGGCCGCGACGCAATGCTTCGATAGGACGAAAATTGACTTTGTAGGCCATCTTCTCGCTCTCTTCTATCCAGTAGCCGAGATAGACATAGGGTATGCCGAGCTGTCTGGCCTGCTCGATTTGCCACAGCACGTTGAACGTACCCAGGCTGGATTTGGGCAAGTCCGGATCGAAGAAGGTGTAGACGGAAGACAAACCATCGTCGAGCACATCAATGATGCTGACCATGCGGAGTGCGCCATCGGGTTCTCGAAATTCCACCAGTCGGGTGTTGACTTTGCTTTGCAAAAGAAATTGCGCGTACTGGTCGCGGCTGTCCTGGTCCATGCCGCCGCCCGAATGACGCACCGACTGGTAACGCAGATAGAGTTCATAGTGCTCGTGCACGTAGGCCAGCCGAGATACCCAGGTCGAGAGGTGTTGATGCTGTTTCCATGAGCGACGCTGGCTGCGGTTGGCGACGAAGTCTGCCACACGCACACGCACCGGAGTGCATGCCTGACAGCCATCACAGTAGGGGCGGTAGGTGAAAATGCCACTACGGCGGAAACCGTTTTTTACCAGCTCGGAGTACACATCCGCATTGATCAGATGTGAGGGCGTCGCCACTTGAGAGCGCGCCTGTCTATCATCAAGGTAACTGCACGGATAGGGTGCCGTCGCATAAAACTGCAGCGTCGAAAAAGGCAGGTCCTTGAGATGTGTCATTCTGTGAGGTGGTGGTCTGCAACCATAAGCAGGAATTTACACTGATCGTACCGAAAAGCGCAAAGCTTTGCTGTCATGCTGGTTCCGCGAACATCAGTCGGGGTACCCAATCCGCTATTGTGGGCTGTGTAATCGCTGATTTCATGTGGGAAATGAAAGCGGCGCGTGGCACGGTCCGTCCCCCAAGCGAGGTCAGGTGATTCGTCTCTTGCTGGCAGTCGATCAGTTCGACATCCTCGGCACGCAGGAATTCAACCAGATAGGCCAGAGCGGTTTTGGAGGCATCAGTGACCTTGGCGAACATGGACTCACCATAGAACATGCGCCCGATGCAGATCCCGTAAGCGCCGCCTACCAGTTCGTCATCCCGCCACAGCTCCGATGAATGGGCGTAACCGAGTGCATGCAGCTGACAGTAGCCGGCCACGATCTCCTCCGAGATCCAGGTGCCCGAGGATCCCTCACGCGGCGCTGCGCAGGCTCGAATAACTGACTCGAAGGCGGTATCGAAGCGTACCTGCCAGCGGCCACCGGATCGCATGCTCTGGTCCACTTTCCTCAGGGTTTTGCGCAAGCTGTCAGACATCCTGAACTCGGCGGTGGGTAGCACCATGCGAGGATCGGTGCTCCACCAAAGCACTGGCTGGTGTTCGGAAAACCAGGGAAAAATACCCTGTCGGTAGGCATCCAGCAGCCGTTCGGGCGACAGGTCGGCACCCGCCGCCAATAGTCCGGGCGCACCTTCGGCCTCGGTGAGGGCCTCACTGACGTCGGGAAACGGGGTGTCTTTCTCCAGCCAGGGAATCATACGCTCACCAAGACAGACGAATATTTGCACATATTTGGTGCGATCTCTTTGGGGACATAACTTCCACTATAAAATTCTCTTTAAGTTCAAGGGCTTGCATTTGGGATTGTAAAGCACCAAAGAGGAACGAATATTGCTAGCAGGCAGTCTCGCTAGCTTATTTGTGCACATAAACAGGGAGTTTTCATGGATTCATTCCGCAGCGGCGCAGACACGTTGTTCATTCTGCTTGGCGCTATCATGATTCTGGCAATGCATGCCGGGTTCGCTTTTCTCGAACTTGGCACGGTGCGAAAGAAAAATCAGGTCAATGCGCTGGTAAAAATATTAGTCGATTTCGCTGTGTCGACGATTGCTTATTTCTTCATCGGATACAGCATTGCTTATGGCGTTAACTTCTTCAGCAGCGCCGAGGTGCTGGCCCAGAAGAGCGGCTTTGAACTGGTGAAGTTTTTCTTCCTGCTGACATTCGCCGCCGCGATACCGGCGATCATCTCCGGCGGGATTGCCGAGCGTGCTCGCTTTCATCCGCAGCTGGCGGCTACTGCGCTGATGGTTGGCTTGATTTACCCGATTTTCGAAGGAATCGCGTGGAACCAGCGTTTTGGCATACAGGCATGGCTGGAGGCCAGTTACGGTGCCGCCTTCCATGACTTCGCCGGTTCGGTGGTCGTCCATGCCGTTGGCGGCTGGGCTGCGCTTCCGGCCGTGCTGCTGCTGGGGCCTCGCCGCGGTCGCTATTCCAAAGATGGCAGCATGTCTGCCCATCCGCCTTCCAGCATTCCATTTCTGGCGCTGGGTGCGTGGATACTCGCCGTGGGCTGGTTCGGCTTTAATGTGATGAGTGCGCAAACCCTGGACAAAATGAATGGCTTGGTCGCGATGAACTCGCTCATGGCCATGGTCGGGGGAACGCTGGCAGCGGTCATCATTGGTAAAAACGATCCTGGCTTTGCGTACAACGGACCGCTGGCTGGCTTGGTTGCCGTCTGCGCGGGCTCTGATCTGATGCATCCACTCGGCGCGCTGGCAACTGGTGCTATCGCCGGCGCCATCTTTGTCTGGTTATTCACGCTCACCCAGAATCGCTGGAAAATCGATGACGTGCTTGGCGTCTGGCCTTTGCACGGTTTGTGTGGTGCGTGGGGTGGTGTGGCCGCAGGCATCTTCGGTTTGCAAGCCTTTGGCGGGCTGGGCGGAGTCTCTCTGATGTCTCAGCTGATCGGCACTGCTTTAGGTATCGCGATCGCGGTGGTGGGAGGTGTGCTGGTCTATGGTGTTTTGAAAGTCACCGTCGGCATCAGACTTGATCCTGAAGAGGAGTACGAGGGTGCCGATCTGTCAGTGCACAAGATCACGGCCACTGCTGAGCGTGAAACCAGCTGGTGATATTCAGCTGCTGATACGCATGCCCGGTGCAATGTCGAGTGCATGTACACCGAAAGACTGACCGTCGCGTGAGGCGGCGAGGTCTGCAAAGAAACGCTTCAGTGTATGCGTGACCGTGGGGAAAGCAAGATCGCCCCACGGTATTTGCTGCTCATTGAACAGCCGCACTTCCAGACTCTCGATGCCGGCAGCAAAATCAAGATCACACAAGCGTGCGCGATAAAACAGATGTACCTGGTGCACATGCGCGACATTCAGCAAGCTGAACAGGTCCAGTAACTCGATTCGTGCGCCGGCTTCTTCCAGCGTTTCACGCGCTGCAGCCTCTGCGGTTGTCTCACCGTTTTCCATGAAACCTGCGGGCAATGTCCAGTAACCCTTGCGCGGCTCGATGGCGCGACGGCATAGCAAAACCTGTGCGCTGCCGCCTTCGTCCCAGAGCGGTATGCTGCCGACGACCATCTTGGGATTTTGGTAGTGAATCTCGCCACAGCTCTCGCACACATAGCGAGACCGAGTGTCATCAGGTGGAATCCTGAGTGAGACGCCATGACCGCAGCTGGGACAGAAATTCATTCGATAGCAGGTAGTGAAAAACGCCAGAGCAAGCGTCGGTTCGAAGTGATCGCCGAGTTTAACATTCGCGATGGCGCTGGGAGCGAGTTTGCATAAGTGGCCGATAGTCTGTATAGTTCAGAGATTCAGACGCGGGGTGGAGCAGTCTGGCAGCTCGTCGGGCTCATAACCCGAAGGTCACAGGTTCAAATCCTGTCCCCGCAACCAAACATCGCAACAAATCACCACAAGCCCCTGACTTTCAGGGGCTTTCGTTTTTTCGTCGTTGCCACGCAGCGCCTTGGTCGGGCGAATGGTGGTCTCGGATCAGCGCTTCTTGAACTTCAGTTTTTCCATCAGATCATAGGCATCCGAAAGTTCATTGCCTGAATCGCCTTTTTCAAAATCGCAGGTCATGCTGAAGGGCTTTTTGATGCCATCAACGGACAACTGCACCGAGATACCCTGGGGCGTGGAAAGACTGTATTCCACCTTGCCGCTTGTGAAGACCACACCTTTCATCCACTGTGAGCTACTGGGGCCGAATTGTTCAAAGAAAATTTTGGGCTTGGGAGATTTCTCGTTAGGCAGCGTGATTTCCACTTTTTCTGGTGTGCCGAATTTGTAGAGGATCTGTTTGGGGTCAGTGTTGGACTGGCAGAGTGACACGGATTTTTTGGAGTCCTCCAGCTGACAGCTGAATAGAGATTTTTCTTCGGGCGAGCAAAGCGATGCTGCGCCGACTGAAAAACTTGTCATAAAAATAATTCCGGCAAAGGCAGTCGTTCTAATGACTTGCATTGTGATTCTCCAGTCTTTGAAGATAAGGGTCTGCCTCACATGTTACCGTCTGTGGGCGACAGATGCTGCCAGCGACCTTGCAGGCGAGGGTAGCGATTTCCGACTGGCCTTTATTTGGCACGCCAGCGGGCAAAAGAGCCCTGAGAAACCCTGACGATTGAGGCAATGACAATCGGTTGGAAGTGCCCTATAATTCCGCCCAACGTTGATACCAGCGTGGCGTGAACCGGCGCCCTGTCGAATTCCCAAGCCTTACACCGGTCAAGACCGCAGCAGCAGCCCCAAGAAAAACTCTACAACCGCGGGCGCTGATTGCCAGCAATAAAACCCATGCCTTACCCGTTTCAGCCTGGCTGACGTGGGCCCAGGATTGAGCTTCTCACTGCAACCAACTCGTATTGTACGAATCGTAGATGAATACCGTTGAGGCGAAAAAAGTCCTCGAGACTGCACTGTTGTGCACGCACGAGGCATTGTCGATCAAT
>JAIXXZ010000040.1 GCA_027490465.1 Oxalobacteraceae bacterium | reverse complement strand
TCACTAAAACCGTTATGATTACATGATTTTCCGACAAGACCCCTGATCCTGCGGACGCAGCCACGCGAAAACTTCAATAATTTCAGCCACAATCGACCCGCAGAAAACCTGATCGCCGCCGACTATGAACCACAGCCAAAACCCCAGCTTCCTCGAACAATTCGGCCCGCGCGAGGCCATGGAATACGACGTCGTCATTATCGGTGCCGGCCCGGCCGGGCTGTCGGCTGCCATCCGACTCAAGCAACTGGCCGAACAACAAGGGCGCGAGATCAGCGTCTGTGTTCTTGAAAAAGGCAGCGAACCCGGCGCACACATTCTGTCTGGCGCGGTTATGGATCCGCGTGCAATGACAGAGTTGTTCCCTGACTGGAAGACAGCGGGCGCGCCTTTGCTCACACCTGTCACGGAAGATCGCTTTCTTTTCCTGACCGAGCAGAGCGCGACTGCCGTGCCCAACTGGATGCTGCCCGGCTGCTTTCAGAATCACGGCAACTACGTCATCTCGCTAGGTAACGTCGTGCGTTGGCTCGCGCAACAGGCGGAAAACCTGGGCGTGGAAATTTTCCCGGGCTTCGCTGCGGCCGAAATTCTGTATGACGATGCGTGTGCGGTAGTGGGCGTGGCCACCGGCAATCTGGGCGTGGACAAAGAAGGCCAGCCCACCAGCGAATTCCAGCTGGGTATGGAACTGCGCGCCAAGTACACGCTGTTTGCCGAAGGTGCGCGCGGCCATCTGGGCAAGCAGCTGATTTCGGGCTATCAGCTCGACAAGGGCCGCGATCCGCAAACCTACGGCATCGGCATCAAGGAGCTGTGGGAAATCGATCCCGCCAAGCACCAGCCGGGACTGGTCGTTCACACCGCCGGTTGGCCACTCGACAGCAGCACCTACGGCGGTTCCTTCCTGTATCACATGGAAAACAACCAGGTGGTCGTCGGCTACGTGGTCGGGCTCGCGTATGAAAATCCCTATCTCTCGCCTTACGAAGAATTCCAGCGCTACAAAACTCATCCCGCCATTCGCGGTTTCTTCGAAGGTGGCAAACGCCTCTCGTATGGCGCTCGCGCCATCACCGCAGGTGGCCTGCAGTCCCTGCCGAAACTCACCTTCCCCGGCGGCGCGCTGATTGGCTGTGACGCCGGCTTCCTGAACGCGAGCCGCATCAAGGGCAGTCATGGCGCAATGAAATCGGGCATGCTTGCCGCCGAAGCGGCATTCGATGCGATTGCCGCCGAACGGGCGCAGGATGAACTGAGCGCCTACACAAAAGCTTTCGAGCAATCCTGGTTGCATGAAGAACTGCATGTCGCACGCAACTTCAAACCGTGGATGAGCAAGGGTCTCTACACCGGCACCCTGATGGTCGGTATTGATCAGCTCATCTTCCGTGGCAAGGCACCGTGGACACTGCATCACACGCATGCCGATCATGAATGTCTGAAACCGGCTGATCAATGCCAGCCCATCGTCTACCCCAAACCCGATGGCAAACTGACCTTTGATCGTCTGTCGTCGGTGTTCATTTCCAACACCAATCACAACGAGCATCAACCCGCACACCTGACACTGAAAAATGCGGATGTGCCCACGCAAGTCAATCTGGCCCAGTATGCCGGTCCGGAATCGCGTTATTGCCCGGCGGGTGTGTACGAATATGTGGGCGAGAGTGGACAACAGCGCTTGCAAATCAATGCGCAAAACTGCGTGCATTGCAAAACCTGCGATATCAAGGACCCGACTCAGAACATCGTCTGGGTCACACCCGAGGGCGGCGGCGGACCCAACTATCCGAATATGTAAATGAGCGCGCCTGAACCTGTCTCGCTGTCTCAGGCGTTCTGGTACTGGCTGAAACTCGGCTTCATCAGCTTTGGTGGGCCGACTGGACAGATCGCGCTGATGCACACCGATCTGGTCGAGCGCAAGCGCTGGATTTCGGAACAACGTTTTCTGCATGCACTCAACTACTGCATGCTGCTGCCGGGGCCGGAAGCGACCCAACTCGCGATTTACATCGGCTGGCTCATGCATCGCACAGTGGGCGGCATCATCGCAGGCTTGCTGTTTGTCTTGCCCTCGCTGCTGATACTCATCCTGCTGTCCTGGGTCTATCTCGCTTTTGGTGATGTACCCGTCATCGCTGGTGTGCTGTATGGCATCAAACCGGCAGTCGTCGCCATCGTGCTGGCCGCTGCCTGGCGTGTGGGCAGCCGCAGTCTTAAAAATCGCTGGCTGATCGCCATCGCTGTGCTCGCCTTCATCAGCATCGCGGTACTGCACTTGCCCTTCCCGCTCATCATCATCACGGCCGGCATCATTGGCGTTCTCGGTGGGCGCTGGCTGCCTGATGCATTTCAGCTCGGCGGTCATGCGCCGGGCCAGACGCCCTCCTACGGACCGGCGCTGATCGATGATCACACACCCCCGCCTGCCCACGCCCAATTCACCTGGCGCAAACTCATCCTCACCACACTGGCCGGCGTCGCGATGGGTGCACTAGTCTGGGCGCTGCTGGTCGTGACGCTGGGTCTGCACAGCCCGCTGGTGCAAATGAGCTGGTTCTTCAGCAAAGCCGCACTACTGACCTTTGGTGGTGCTTATGCGGTGCTGCCTTATGTGTATCAGGGTGCTGTTGATCAATTCGGCTGGCTCACGGCCGTGCAGATGGTGGACGGTCTCGCGCTGGGCGAAACCACACCCGGACCACTGATCATGATCGTCGCCTTCGTCGGCTTTGTCGGTGGGTGGACGCGGGAGGTGTTTGGTCCGATGGCCTTGCTGGCGGGCGGAACGGCCGGCGCGCTGGTCGCGTTTTTCTTTACCTTCCTGCCGTCCTTTATCTTCATTCTCGCTGGTGCCCCCTCCGTCGAGGCGACCCGCAACGACCTGCGCCTGACCGCGCCCCTGACCGCCATCACGGCCGCTGTCGTCGGCGTGATTGCCAGCCTGACGGTGTTTTTTGCCTGGCATGTATTTCACCTTGCCGAGCCGCTCGCACGCTGGGATTGGGTTGCAATCAGCATTGCAGCACTGGCGGCCATCGCGCTTTTACGATTCAAAGTCGGCACCATACGATTGATCCTGGTCTGTGCGATCACCGGCCTCGTGGTATCTTATTTGCCTTTGAAATAAACCCTATACACAGTGCGGCAACGTACCGCGCTGCACCGGAACCCCATGACCGAACGCATCATTCCTGTTGCCGACCTGCGCTACTTGCAAGCGGTACCGCACATACCCGAGCAACTTGTGCCCGCCACCGGTCTCTTGTCGGACCGCCTGTCACGCCCCTTGCGCGACTTGCGTATCTCGGTGACTGATCGCTGCAACTTCCGCTGCGTGTATTGCATGCCCAAGGAAGTCTTCGATAACAACTACGAATTCCTGCCGCAGAATCTGCTGCTCTCATTCGAAGAAATCACGCGCCTGACCAAAATTTTTGTCGCGCATGGTGTGGAAAAAATTCGTCTCACCGGCGGCGAGCCACTGCTGCGCAAGAACATCGAAAAACTCATCGAAATGCTCGCCGTGATCACCACACCCGACGGCAAGCCGCTGGATCTGACGATGACGACCAATGCGTCCCTGTTGGCAAAAAAGGCGCAGTCACTCAAAGACGCCGGCCTCAAGCGCGTGACGGTATCGCTGGATTCACTGGATGAGACCACCTTTCAGCGCATGAATGATGTGGATTTTCCGGTCGCTGATGTGTTGCATGGCATTGAAGTCGCGCAAAAAGTCGGACTCGGCCCCATCAAGGTCAACATGGTTGTCAAAGGCGGCATGAATGATCAGGAGATCGTGCCGATGGCACGCTACTTCAAAGGCTCGCCAGTGATTCTGCGCTTTATCGAATACATGGATGTGGGTGCCTCCAATGGCTGGAAGATGGATGAAGTCATTCCTTCGGCTGAAGTGATCCGCCGCATCAACGAGACCATGCCTTTGGAAGAAATCGAGCCCAACTACACAGGTGAAACCGCAGAACGCTGGCGTTACACCGACGGCAGCGGCGAGGTGGGCGTGATCTCCAGCGTGACGCAGGCATTTTGCAGTGACTGCAATCGCGCGCGACTCTCCACCGAAGGCAAACTGTTCACCTGCCTGTTCGCCACCGGGGGTCATGATTTACGCGCACTGGTGCGCAAGGGTCACAGCGACGAAGAAATCACCTCGGCCATTTCGCATTTGTGGGCACAGCGCGAAGACAGATATTCGGAACTGCGCACTCAGCAAACCGAAGGTCTGGAGCGGCCCGTGCGCAAGGTCGAAATGTCTTACATCGGCGGATAGTCCTCCTCGCCGTGCCCGCAGCTCGTCTGTCCGATCTCACCAGCCAATTCCCGGGCTATGACGCCGACAGTGTGTCGGTGTCAGTCGCACAGCAACTGATACGCAGCTTCATCCTTCCGATCACTGACACAGAAACCCTGCCACTCAAGGCGGCGCTGGGTCGGGTGCTGGCCAGCGATGTGGTCTCTTTCATCAATGTACCGGCGCACGATAACTCGGCAATGGACGGTTACGCATTGCGTGGCAGCGACCTTGGTGATCAGCCGAGTACTTTGCAGGTGGTTGGCGTCGCTTATGCGGGAAGACCGTATAACCAACCAGTGATGCAAGGTGAATGCGTTCGCATCATGACAGGTGCTGTCATGCCCGAAGGCTGCGATACGGTCATGCCCAGTGAATTCGTTTTATCTGAAACTGCTACCCACGTGACCCTGCCCGCTGGGAAAATTCGTGCGGGCGACAATCGTCGTCTGGCTGGCGAGGATCTGGCGATGGGCAGCGCGGCTGTTACTGAAGGAAAAATTCTGACACCCGCCGATCTGGGTTTGATTGCGTCGCTGGGTATAGGTGAAGTCAGCGTCAGGCGCAAACTGCGTGTCGCTTATTTTTCGACGGGTGATGAATTGCGTTCTCCCGGCGAGCCCCTGGATGAAGGCTGTGTCTACGACAGCAATGGCTACACACTGCACGGCATGCTGCTGCGCATGGGCTGCGATCCTATCGACATGGGTGTGATCAAGGATGAACCCGCGTCACTGGAAACCGCGTTGCGCCGCGCCTGCATGGATGCGGATGTCATCATCACTTCCGGTGGCGTATCTGCAGGAGATGCCGATTACACCCGCAAGATGATGACGCGTCTTGGCGAGGTGCTGTTCTGGAAAATCGACATGCGTCCCGGCAGACCGATGGCCTTTGGACGCATTACAAGTGGCAACGACAGCGCTCTGCTCTTTGGCCTGCCGGGCAATCCGGTGGCGACCATGGTCAGTTTTTACTTTTTTGCGCGCGAGGCCTTGTATCGCCTGATGGGTGCTAACCCACCTGAGGTACTCACGGTGCGCGTTACCAGCAGTCAGAGTTTACGCAAGAAGCCGGGGCGTACTGAGTATCAGCGCGGCATATTGAGTATGGATGCTCAAGGTATGCAAAGCGTTCAAATCACCGGCTCACAGGGCTCCGGCATACTCAGCTCCATGTCGGAAGCCAATTGCATGGTGATCCTTCATCATGAGCAGGGTGATGTAAGTGCGGGGGATAGTGTGGATGTGATTCCCTTTCAGGGCTTGGTCTGAATTGGCGTGCTGTTGCGGGGTTGGATGGCTTCGTGTTTGTCATTCGAGTTTGCGAGCAAAATTTTTTCGCAGTCTGCAACGAAAGACGCTGGATCCCAGCTTTCGCTGGGATGACGGTAGTTGTTTGGGCAACTGTAAAACTTCCACCGTCATCCCAGCGAAAGCTGGGATCCAGCGCCCCACACCTTATGCCGAGATGACGATTTTCAGGCCAACAGCTCTTAAAACGTCATCCCGGCGCATGCCGGGATCCAGCGTCTTTGCTTGACTAAAGGAAATCAAATTTTTACAAGACCCGAACCTACGACTCTCAAACAAACCTGCCTCGACACCAAATCCACTATCAAGCACCTCCCGATCAAGACGCCTGATTCCGCATCCAATCCGCCGTTTTGAAAAACGCTTGCAGCATCACATCCTGCTTGTCTTCGTCCAAACCCAGATCCTGCATCGCCATCAACATGCACGTGAGCCACTGATCACGCGCTGACGTCCCTATCGGGAAGGGCAAATGCCGCGCACGCAGAAAAGCGGGGCCGTAATGCGGTGTATACAGGTCCGGCCCACCGGTCCAGCCCGACAGAAAGCGGTACAGCTTTTCTCTGGAGATCTCCAGCGACGGCGGATGCATCGCGCGCAGATCGGCGAATCCGGATTCGAGATCCATCAAATCATAAAAGCGGTCGACCAGTTCGCGCAGCTTCTCATCACCGCCGACCAGATCGTACATACGGATTGCGTCATCTTCACTCATGAGCGGCATGATAGCGCATTGCCATCGCCAAGCATCAGAGCACCATCGTATCCGCATCCAAGCATCACCACCACCCGCTACCTCGCCAGCGATTACGCGCAAAGTCATCGACGAATTTGAGGCGAGACAACAACGGGCACTTGGTATTCATATGCAGAGTCCAATACAAACACGCTCGCTTGCCAGCATCAGTCGCTGACCCGATTGGCGTGACCCGAACTGCGTCATCAGAAGAATCCCTACTGCCATGCCCAACATTGCCGCAGACGATACAGCACTCTCAATCAACCCGATTTCATCCGCCTCACATCACAGTCGAACAATTCAGCGCGAGGCTGGCGATACACGAACAAAGCGTGTCCTGATGATCGGCTATGGAAAAACTGCGCAGAAGCTGCATCAACGTCTCAAGCAGCAGCGCCGGTTTGCGCATCGTATCGTCGCGATTCACGAACCTGACGAACATCGTGTTATCGATAGCGATATCGAGCGTTTACGCAATACGGCACAAATCAGCGACGCCATTGCGCGTCATCAGATCAGTGAAGTCTGGGTAGCGCTCCCTTTGACTGAAATATCGCGATGGCATCAGCTTCAGCCACTGCTGTGCCAGCTATTGGTTGACCTGCGTTGGGTACCCGACGCCGACACAATGACCGTACTTAGTCATCGCCACCGCGATTTTCTGGGCATGCCCATGGTCGACCTCAATCACCCTTCCGATACAGGACTCCGAGGTCTGGCCAAAATAATCTTTGATCGAGGATTTGCGCTATGCATATTGATCCTGCTCCTGCCGCTGTTTGCCGTTCTCTCGCTCGCCATCAAATACTCATCACCCGGCCCGGTGTTTTTCACTCAGCCGCGACTCGGCTTGAATGGCAAGCGATTCAATGTGTATAAATTCCGCAGCATGAAACTGCATCAGGAAAGCGACGACAGGCTCACGCAGGCCACCCGTGATGATCCTCGGGTAACCCCCATAGGACGCTTCATGCGGCGAACCAGTCTGGATGAGTTGCCGCAGTTTTTCAATGTACTCAAAGGCGATATGTCCGTAGTTGGTCCACGACCACATGCACTGATTCACAATGATTTGTACAAGGACAAACTGATGATGTACATGCAGCGTCATCGCGTCAAACCGGGCATCACCGGCTGGGCCCAGATTAATGGCTGTCGCGGCGAAACCGACACGGAAGAAAAAATGGCTAGCCGCATCGCGCTCGATCTGCACTACATCCGGAACTGGTCATTCTCGATGGACCTGAAGATCATTCTCTGGACCGCCTTCAAGGGATGGACTGACACCAATGCCTACTGAAACCAACCTGCTCTCAAGTGATGCCAATAGCTGTTCACGCCTGCTGCCCGACGAAGTGTTCGCCCAGGTCATTGAGCATGCGCCACTGATTGCCATCGATCTGCTGGTAGAAGATAAAGAGCAACGGGTTTTGCTGGGCTGGCGAAAAAATCCGCCAGCGCAAAGCTCATGGTTCGTTCCAGGTGGCCGCATACAGAAAAATGAAACATTGGATCAAGCCTTCGCCCGCATCACTCGCGCTGAACTGGGACAGGAATTTGATCTTGAGCAGAGCGTATTCACCGGTGTTTATCAGCATTTTTATCCAGACAACTTCCGTGGCGACACGCGCATGGGTACACATTACATCGCGCTCGCCCATCGTCTATGGGCAGGCAACAGTGATCTGCCACTGCCGCAGTCACAGCACGCCCAATATCGTTGGGCACACCCGGCAACGATTGCGATCGACCCCTTGGTACACACGTACACCCGCGCTTATTTCATGAATACTGCGACGCACTGAATCGAATGAGCGCACTTCCCCTCGTACCTGTCATTCTTTGCGGTGGCTCTGGCACGCGCCTGTGGCCTTTGTCACGCGAGAGCTATCCCAAACAATTTCTTCGTCTGAATGGCAACTGCAGTCTGCTGCAGCAAACCCTGCGCCGCTGCACCGGACCCGGGAGCAGCCCGCCGATGTTGCTGACCCATGAGGATGCGCGTTTTCTGGTGGCAGAGCAGGTGCGCGAGGCCGGTATCAATGATGCCGTCCTGATACTCGAGCCACACCGACGCGGTACCGCACCGGCAATCGTGAGCTCCGCCTTGTATTTACTGCGTCAGTCCGACGATGCACTGATGCTGGTCTTGCCCAGCGATCATGTGATTGAGGACAGCGATGCGTTTCTCGATGCTGTTCGCGTGGCCAGTGAAGGCGCGATGGAAGGTCTGCTAATGACCTTTGGCATACGACCGCACGCCGCAGAGACCGGCTATGGGTACTTGTGCGTCGCTGAAAGCCCTGGCAGGCATATTCTCAGACTCAGCGGCTTTGTAGAGAAGCCGGATCTGCCGACCGCGCAAACTTATCTCGATAGTGGACATCATTTCTGGAACAGTGGCATGTTCCTTTTTCGATGCAGTCAGCTGATCGATGAAATCGCTCAATATGCCCCCGAAGTACTGCGGGCCTGCGAACAGGCTGTCGACAGCATGCGAAGCGATGACGATTTTCTGCGTCTGGATGGCTGCGCTTACGCGCAATCACCCAACATTGCAATTGACTACGCACTGATGGAACGTACTCGCAAAGCCGCCATGGTGAAACTCGAGGCTGGCTGGTCTGACATTGGCTCATGGTCTTCGGTCTGGCAGATCGCGGAACATGATAGTCGCGACAATGCAATCTACGGCGATACGCTCATCGAAGATTGCGAAGGCTGTCTGGTGCATTCTGAAACGCGACTGATCGCCGCAGTAGGTCTCAAGGATGCGGTGATTGTCGACACCCCCGACGCGCTGCTGGTCATGGACAGGGCACGGGCTCAGGATACCCGCCAGCTGGTCGGCAGACTTCTTGAGCAAGATCGCAGCGAAGCCACCTCTCATAAACAGGTGACTCGCCCGTGGGGCAGCTATGACGCTATCGGCAACGGGCCGCGCTTTCAGGTCAAGCGCATCACCGTGCAGCCCGGTGCACGTCTGTCACTGCAGATGCATCATCATCGGGCCGAACACTGGATTGTCGTCTCCGGTACTGCACGCGTGATCGATGG
>JAIXXZ010000078.1 GCA_027490465.1 Oxalobacteraceae bacterium | reverse complement strand
GGGCATGATAGCGACTGTTTACAAAAATAGGAAAAGCGGAGCAACAGCATGAGTCAAGTAGAAATCAAAGTGCCTGACATCGGCGATTTCAAGGAAGTCGAAGTCATCGAGCTGCTCGTCAAACCGGGCGATACCGTCAAGGCCGAACAGTCGCTGATTACGGTTGAATCCGACAAGGCCAGTATGGAGATTCCCAGCAGCCATGCGGGGGTCGTCAAAGAATTGAGAATAAAGATCGGCGATAAGGTTGCCGAGGGCTCGCTGATTCTGATGCTTGAAGCGGATGCAGCTGCAGTTGCGCCTGCACCAGCAGCACCAGCGCCGGCGGCGACATCGGCACCGCAGTCAGCACCAACGCCCGCACCGCAGCCAGCATCCATGAATATGGCACCTTCCTCAGTGGCTGCTCCTAATAGCAATGGACAAAAGTCGCATGCGTCGCCCTCAGTGCGCAAATTCGCGCGTGAACTGGGCGTTGAACTGTCGCGAGTGAGTGGCTCCGGTCCCAAGGGCAGGATACTGCTCGAAGATGTGCAGGGTTTTGTCAAAGGCGTGATGTCAGGTAGTAGCGCTGCGCCTGTGACCAGCGGCGGTGGTGGCATGGGCATGTCGCTCTTGCCCTGGCCATCGCTGGACTTCAGCAAGTTCGGTGACACCGAATTGCAGCCACTCTCGCGCATCAAGAAAATCAGTGGACCGAACTTGCATCGCAACTGGGTCATGATCCCCCATGTGACGCAATTCGATGATGCTGACATTACCGAACTCGAAGAATTCCGCAAGAGTGCCAATGAATCACTGGCAAAATCCGGTGTCAAGCTCACCATGCTGGCATTCGTGATCAAGGCCAGTGTCTCGGCGTTGAAAAAATTCCCTGCATTTAATGCATCTCTGGATGCGAACGGCGAAAACCTGATTCTCAAGCACTACTACCACATTGGTTTTGCTGCGGATACGCCAAATGGTTTGGTCGTGCCGGTCGTGAAGAACGCCGATAAAAAAGGTATCGCCGACATCGCAAAAGAAATGGCAGAGCTCTCCGCGCAAGCGCGCGATGGCAAACTCAAACCGGCCGATATGCAGGGCGCAAGCTTCACGATTTCATCGCTCGGCGGTATTGGCGGCACCAAGTTCACCCCCATCATCAATGCCCCTGAAGTGGCAATTCTCGGCTTGTCGAAATCAGCCATACAGCCCGTCTGGGATGGCAAACAGTTTGCCCCGCGCCTGATCATGCCGCTGTCATTGTCGTATGACCATCGCGTTATTGATGGCGCCATGGGTGCGCGTTTCATCGTTTACCTCGGTGAAGTGCTGGCAGACATGCGCAAGACTTTGCTGTAACTCACCCCAATGACTACCTGCGTTGTCGTCAAAAAAAATGACGAAATTGCGATTGCCGCAGACTCACTGGTGACGTTCGGTGATACCCGGCTCTCGCAAGACTATGAAGCCAATGACAAGATTTTCATGGTCGGGCAATCATATGTCTCGTTGGCGGGCACTACCGCGCATTTCCCGGTATTGAAAAAACTGCTGACGGACATGGGTGAAGAATGCCGACTATCGACGCGCGAACAGGTATTCGAAACATTCACGCGCGTGCACCAGATACTGAAAGATAAATACTTCCTAAATATCAAAGAGGAAGAAGATGATCCCTACGAGTCCTCGCAGATCACCGCGCTGATCGCCAACCCGCAAGGTGTTTTTGGCGTGTACTCCTATCGCGAAGTCTTCAGCTTCGATCGCTTCTGGGCGATTGGCAGTGGCAAGACCTTTGCGTTGGGCGCGATGTATGCCGCTTATCCGTCACTGGGATCAGCAAAAGAAATCGCCGAACTGGGCGTAGCAGCAGGTGCAGAGTTCGACAAAAGTTCGGCACTGCCTTGCCGTGTGATCAGTTTCGCCATGCAAAAATAATGGAGTACAGACATGAGCACGATAGAAATTCACGTTCCTGATATCGGCGACTTCAAGGAAGTCGAAGTCATTGAGTTGCTGGTCAAGCCGGGCGATACCATCAAGCCCGAGCAATCGCTGATCACGGTCGAATCCGACAAAGCGAGCATGGAAATCCCCAGCAGCCATGCCGGTGTGGTCAAAGAACTCAAAGTCAAAATAGGCGACAAGGTCGCAGAAGGCTCACTTATCCTCATGCTGGAAGTCAGCCAGTCTGCGGCAGCCACAACGCCAACCGCAGCACCCACATCCACCGCTACCCCCGCGCCATCGACTGTAGCGACAACGGCAGCGGCAGCTTCAGCAGCCACGCCAGCAGTTGCCGCCCCAGTCGCGGCCAGTTTCGCGGGCAAAGCAGACATTGAATGCGATACCCTGGTTTTGGGAGCAGGCCCCGGTGGTTACACCGCCGCTTTCCGTGCAGCCGATCTGGGTCAGAAAGTCGTACTGGTCGAACGCTATTCGTCACTCGGCGGTGTTTGCCTCAATGTGGGATGTATCCCATCCAAGGCCTTGCTGCATGCTGCCAAAGTTATTACCGAAGCCGAAGAGATGTCGCACTTCGGTGTGAATCTGTCGCAGCCGCAGATCGACCTGCCTAAACTGCGCGGCTGGAAAGAAAGCATCATCAAAAAACTGACCGGTGGTTTATCCGGTCTGGCCAAAGCGCGCAAAGTTCAAGTCCTGACCGGCAAAGGCGCGTTTGCCTCATCCAACACACTGATCGTTGAAACGAGCGAAGGCAGCAAGACAGTCGCCTTCAAAAACGCCATCATTGCGGCGGGCTCATCTGTCGTGAAGATTCCAGGCTTTCCGTATGATGATCCGCGTCTGATCGATTCCACCGGCGCACTCGAGCTGCGTCAGATCCCCAAACGCATGCTGGTCATTGGTGGCGGCATCATTGGTCTGGAAATGGCCTGTGTGTATGACGCACTGGGTGCCAAGGTCAGCGTGGTCGAATTTGCCGATGGTCTGATCCCTGCTGCCGATCGCGATATCGTCAAGCCGCTGCAAAAGCGTATTGAGAAACGCTACGAAGCTGTCATGCTCAAGACCAAGGTCACGAAACTCGAAGCCCGCGCCAACGGACTGCTTGCCACCTTTGAAGGCGAAGCCGCCCCTAAAGAACCGCAGTTGTATGACATGGTGCTGCTAGCCGTCGGTCGACGTCCGAACGGCAAAGACATCGCCGCCGAAAAAGCCGGCGTCATCGTCACTGAGCGCGGCTTCATTCCGGCAGACAAGCAGCAACGCACCAACGTACCGCACATCTTTGCCATTGGCGATATCTGCGGCGACCCCATGCTGGCACACAAGGCCACCAACGAAGCCAAGGTCGCAGCTGAAGTCATCGCCGGTCACAAGGTTGCATTTGATGCGATGACCATTCCCTCCGTCGCTTACACCGATCCCGAGATTGCATGGATGGGCGTCACTGAAACCGAAGCCAAAGCCAAAGGCATACCGTTCGAGAAAGCCAGCTTCCCTTGGGCCGCATCGGGCAGGGCGCTCGCGATGGGACGTGAAGATGGTCTGACCAAACTCTTGTGGGACCCGACCACCAAACGCATCATCGGCGCTGGCATCGTTGGCGTGAATGCCGGTGAGTTGTTGGCCGAGACCGTATTGGCGATGGAAATGGGGGCAGATCTGGAAGATCTGGCGCTGACTATTCATGCGCACCCGACCTTGTCCGAGACGCCGATGTTTGCGGCGGAGATGGGGCTGGGGAGTATTACGGACTTGTATATACCTAAAAAATAAACCTTCTTTCCCCTCCCGAAAACGGCCTGCCACTGCGCAGGCCGTTTTGCTTTTCGGACGTACTAGTTTCTGTTGTTACAGGAACCCGATACGTTATGTCAGTTCCAGAAGATTCATCTCACCCATAAATCTTTTGGGACATTCTATCTATGGAGAGGGGAATGAATTCAACGAATGTGGCAAGGCTCACTGAGGGAATGAATCTTGGAGCCATTCAAAGCGAAATGAGTAAGTTAGGCAATTTTCGATCACCGCCTTCGCAGTACCACACGATGGAAAATGGGGTGGAAGTTGTGTACGTAAAAAATCCGGCCCTCAAGACCGGTTGAAGCGACTGATCATGTCAGATGAAATGAAGGTAGACCAAGCCCGACCGCTTGCCAATCTTATTTTAAAAGCGTGCAAAAATATTGACGTCGATGATTCAGATAGCGGTTATCAAAACCTCCGTGAAGCGCTCATTAATGGGAATGGGGATTTTCATGGGGAGATGATCAACTTGGTCACACAAGAAGCGATGTTTCAGCATGTTAGAAATCATGGATTTTAAAAAGAGTTCGCAATGAAAAATTACTGAACTAAGCTTTAAATAATTTTTTTAGGTGGTGAGATTGATGGAAGTAAAAATACACAAAAATACATCAAGCGAAGGCATCAGGAAAGTGCTCAAGGAATTCGGTAGGTTTTCGAGTTTTGAGATCAATCAAGAAGAAAATCAGACTACGAATGAAAAATGCCTAATCTTCCGTAAGATTGGATTTTTCGAAGGATTGCAACGCCTTGTTTTTGAAAAAAAAGAGAAGCTGGAAGAAAGCAGAAAAAAAAGTCGAGAATTTTTATACAATTTTTCAAAAGAAAGACCAGAAATTCAAAAATTACTTGGCAGTGCAATATTAGATAAGGAGCACTGGACGGTAGGTGAATTCAGGGAAAAACTAAAAATAAAAACTGATTTTATTCGGAGTGAAAAAATTCACGATCTGCTGCAAATCCCGTTGACATCAAAAAGCAAAATTGGTGTAGTCGATGCAAAAATTTCTAATATTGAAGCTAATTATCTTATAAGCTGGACTACAGAAGCTTCTGATAATCCTGGGGTTAATAAAAGATCTGACGTCAACTTAAAAAACGAGGAATCAAGAAAAGTTATTCCGGTGTCGCATGAGCAAAACCCCAACGCAAGCCAGCTTCAAACAGCTTACAAAAAAGCTTTGGAAGGCGCTACCGGCAAAGTAGTTATCAGCCCTATTTTTGATGTGCCGATCGATCAGATTAAAACCAAGTATCCAGAGTATGCGATGGATTCTGGCATCAAAGAAGTGTGTTCAGATGCCAGTATTCGATTTCTTCTAACGGCAATTGATGAAGCTGTCCGTGACAATAAAAACATCACATCGGTGACAATTGCGAGAGGCGGTGGTCCGGACGAGAGGTTTTTATCTCGGGTTGTGGCGCAGCGTGCAATTCTGGATGAAACGAAAAGACAGGACCTTGAAAATCAGAGTGCGAATCTGCCGCCGATGCCTGATAGTCTGAAGCTCGTCAAGCGCGAGCTGGCTGACCAGTTACTTCTAAAAAATGGGGCCGATGAATTTCAGAACGTCACTTTCCACGCAACCCGCTTGGAACGCGTCAAGACATGTCAGGCTAAACCGGAGATGCTGACTGCTGATGTGGCTTTTTTGGATTTTTCGTCAATTGCACGCGGCGCAGAGGAACTAAAAAAATCAGGACAAGGAGAATTAGATCGGATCTGGAGTCTTTCCTTTGATAAGCGTTTTCCTAGCAGCCAAGAGGTTGCCGATACCTTGAGGACTACAAAAACAAAATGGAATATCGAAGCGTTTGAGCTTCCTGCCTGTGAATTACCCGCGAATCAGGTCATTGCAATGGAGAACGTCATAATGCCAGAGACAGGGTGCGATAAAGAGATGGATTTTTTCATGACTCACCTGAAAAATCTTAAGGGAAAGGTTGTCATTGAAATTGGTGATCGAAGTAGCATGAGAAATGGATTGGTGGCAGCTTTGAAGGCGTTGAGTGAGCGTCCTGAGGGACTGGGATTCGATTGCGTACTTGCTTATGAATATTCGCAAGTCCGCCAGTTCTTGCCTGAATTATTGCATGAGTCTTGAAAAAAAGACTGCCTTCAGCTTTGAGGTTGTTACATAAAAACCAGATCTCACTCATATCATTTGAGGATGTGCATCCCAGACAAATTTTTCTTCTAAATAAATTTTATATCGTTTTTGAAAGGAGATGAGTCAGTGAGACTCTTTGAGGGACATGCTTTTTTGGCAAAGCCGGACACCAGTCGGTCGGAGTTCCTTGGGGAGTTAAGAAAATTTGGATTTTTTTCCGGTGTGGAGTTCGAATGCCGAGATCCTGAACAAAAGCTTTTTTTTGTTCGAGAGGTGGGGGTGCTTGAGCGTCTAAGTAAGATGTTTCGCAGTGTTTTATCAAAAGACATATACCAAGCGTCCGGCGACGCATTGATCGCTTTGTCACAAAAAAATATGGTTTTGGCGGGTGTCCTTGGGCGGTCTGTATTTGATGCCAATAAAAAAATTGTATCAGCAAGAGAATTAAACGATAGATTGAGGTTAGGAGAAAAAAAACTCAAGTCGAGTGAGGGTTCTGTACTGGCGGTGCCCTCGGAGGGAAAGCTTGTTGTCACTGACGCTTTATCATCAGATTTCCGGGGAGTTCATCAGGTAGATTTAACCAATGCACTCACCCAGGAAAATTTCCGTGACGTTTGCGACATTGCATTAACTGTGGCGAGAAAAAAATCTTCTGAAGACGTTCTTATCGTGAATTTACGGCCGGTTTCTGATAATGACGAACCTTCTGATGAAGCAATTAAGAAGCTTCTTCTAGTCATCGACGAGCACCAGAAATCCAATCCAACTAGCCGGTTAATGATTGCTACCGATGGTGATTATTCGCTGTACAAGCGTCTGTTAAATCTCAAAGTGCAGCATGATGCAAAAAAGGTTTCGCAATCCAACACGTTAGATCTTAGTCCGATGGATTTGCTAATGATTTCTCCTCACGGCGACAACCTGGTGAAATTGTACCCAATCGATGAAAATAGATTAAAAAAATTTGCTACTCAGTTTGAGAATGTTTCGGTGTGCATCACGAATTACCCCGAGATGATTCAATCGGACCTATCGATCGTCAAAATAACTGATCTGAGTTCTCGCCCTCAACACCCTGAAGTGAAGCCTGCGGTAGCAAGCAGGCTGATCTGGTCAGTTACTGAGCAAGGGTTAGTTACTGAGCAAGGTAAGGGTTCAGTCGTTGGAGAGGCATTTAAAAATGAAAAAGAGGCTGAAAGAAAGAAATCAACACTTTACGCCGCCCGATTCCCGGCCATGGATTTACCAGTCAAGCGATTGATTGTCTTCCAGGTTTTAAGAGTTGATTGGCTCTCGGAGTCTCCTCAGTTCGACGAAAATGCCAATAAGGTAAAAGGCTTTTATCTGGAAGAGCTTCGTCAAGAGCAGGGGCGAGTGGTTATCCAATCTCCTAAGCGTGAATATGCCTGCGAAGGACTTCGAAGGGCTGTTGAGGAATTGCGGAAACAAAACGAAGGTCCTGCTGAAATAATCATTACTACACCTTCAGACAAAGATTCAGTTTTTGGCAGCTTTAAGCCACAAACGGATTCCAAGCTCACTGAGTAATGTTGAATTTACTCATAAACCTGCAACACACGCCGTATAAGCCAGCCTGCGTCGGCGCATTACGCATCAGTGATGGAGCGTCGCGATCACCCCGGACAGCATCTCGAGCATTACATCGATTTCCCCGATAGTTATATTCAACGCCGGCATAAACCGCAGCAGATCAGGTCGTGGTGAATTCAGCAGCAGCCCCTGTGGTTCCAGGTCTCGCGCGATCTCCACAATCTTGCCGCCGATCGGCGAGCCCAGCTTCAGCGCACGCAGCAGTCCTTCGCCGCGCTCTCCCTCAAGACCATGTTTCTCGCTCAGCTTGAGCAAGCCTTCTCGAAGATACGCGCCCTTATCTAGCACCGACTGAAGAAAGCCGGGCTTCAGTAGCTCTTTCAGTACCGCGACGCCCACCGCCGTCATCAACGGATTGCCGTTGTAAGTGCCGCCCTGATCGCCCGGCTCGAACACGGCGCAGGCCTCGGTACACAAGAGTGCAGCTAACGGTACGCCACCGCCGATACCTTTGCCCAGGGTCATGATATCGGGCTCGATGTCGGACAGCTGATAGGCAAACAATTTGCCAGTGCGGCCCATACCGGCCTGTACTTCATCAACGATCAGCAAAATGCCGTGCTTGCGCGTGAGTGCGCGCAGGCCTTGCATGAATTCACGCGTCGCTGGAATCACACCGCCTTCACCTTGCACGGGCTCCAGCATCACGGCCACGGTTTTGTCGGTGATGAGTGCTTCTACACTCGCGAGATCATTGAGCTCGGCTTTCGGAAAGCCCGGCACTTGCGGTGCGAACATGGTGTCCCAGCCTGCCTTGCCAGACGCTGACATGGTCGCCAATGTACGGCCATGAAAACTGTGATTGAAGGTGATGATTTCATAGCGGTTTTCACCGGCAGTGTTTTTGTTCAGTTTGCCCCATTTGCGCGCCAGCTTGATCGCACCTTCGTTGGCTTCAGCACCGCTGTTGGCGAAGAACACTTTATCGAAACACGAGTGCTCGGTGAGCAAGGTGGCCAGCTGTATCGACGGCTCGTTATAAAACGCAGGGGAAGGATTGATGACTTTTTTTGCCTGTGCAGTCAGTGCATCCTGAATACATTGCGGCGAGTGACCCAGACAGTTCACCGCCCACCCCTGCAGCCAATCGAGATAGCGCTTGCCGTGGTGATCCGTCAGCCACATACCATGGCCTTCGGTAAAGACCAGGGGCGGGCGGTTGGTGATGTACAGCAGCGCGTCGGTGTTGTACTGATTCATCTGCAGTTCGACAGGTTTGTTCATGGTTCAGGCGGTGGCCAGATCGGCTTCAGAGGTGAATGAGTCGGCGAAGAAGGCATCTTCGGGTAACTTGCATTGAGCAACAAAATCACGTTGTGCAGCATCGACCATCACCGGTGCGCCGCAGGCATAGACCTGATGCCCCGACAGGTCAGCAAAGTCAGCCATGACAGCCTGATGCACAAAGCCGGTACGACCGGCCCAGCCATCTTCCGGCAAGCCGTCGGAGACCACGGGGATGTAGCGGAAATTCGGCAGGCTCTTTGCCCAGCTCTCGCAGAGTTCGTGCATGTACAGATCGCTTGGGCGGCGGCCACCCCAGTACAACGTGATGGGGCGTTTCGATTTCAGATGCGCCCAGTGCTCGACGATGGCCTTGATCGGCGCAAAACCCGTACCGGATGCCAGCAGAACGATAGGCTTGTCAGAATCCTCGCGCAGGAAGAAGGTGCCCATCGGGCCCTCGAAACGCAGAATATCGCGCTCTTTCATCGCGCCGAACACATGATCAGTGAACAAGCCGCCCGGCATATGACGGATGTGCAGCGTGAGCAATTCATCCGCATGCGGCGCATTGGCCATGCTGTAACTGCGGCGCTTGCCATCCTTGAGCATGAACTCCACATACTGCCCGGCTTTGTATTGCATGCGATCCGTCGCAGGCAATTGCAGCGACATGATCATCACGTCATCGGTCACACGGTCAAGTTTGGCTACACGCACAGGGACTTTCTTGATCGGGAAATCACCGACACCCAGAACTTCGCGCGCTTCGATGGCCACGTCCGTTTGCGGCACAGCACAGCAGAAGAGCGTGTGTCCCGTGGTTTGATCTGCGGCAGACAGTGCGCGTTCCTGATGCGGGCCGAGTGCGACATCACCCGAGATCAGCTTGCCTTTGCAGCTGCCGCAGGCACCGTTTTTGCAGCCGTAGGGCAGCCCAACACCAGCGCGAAGGGCAGCTGCCAGAATGGATTCGCCAGCGTCACAAGAAAACTGCCTGCCACTGGGAGAAACGCTAACCTGAAACGTCATACAATCTCGCGAATGAAAAATAACGGTTTGAAAATTCTGAGCAAGCCACGCCTGCTCATCATTGGCTGCGGTGATGTCGGCGTGCGCCTGTTGCCTTTACTTCGTGCGCGCTTTCACATCTTTGCAGTGACCAGTCAGCCGGCTCGCTGTGCTGAATTACGCGCTGCCGGTGCAACGCCTGTGGTTGCCAATCTGGATCAGCGCGACAGTCTGTACCGTCTCAAGGGGCTGGCCGATACCATCGTGCATCTGGCGCCGCCGCCTTCAGAGGGAAAACAAGACCGCCGCACCCGCAATCTGGCCGTCATTTTACCCCGACATGGCAAGCTCGTTTATATCAGCACGACCGGCGTTTACGGGGATTGTGGTGGCGCGATATTCGACGAAACGCGCCCGGTATCGCCCGTCAATGCGCGTGCCCTACGGCGAGTCGATGCCGAGCAAGTGCTCAGGCGCTGGGCTCTGCGCATGAATGGCCGGCTGTCCATCCTCCGGGTGCCCGGGATTTACGCGTCAGACCGTCTGCCGGTTGATCGATTGCGCCAGCAAACCCCGGCGCTGTCGCCGGATGACGATGTCTATACCAACCATATTCACGCAGATGACCTGGCCCGTATCATTGCACTGGCGATGTTCCGGGCAGCGCCGCAGCGCGTCTATCACACGGTCGATGACTCGGATCTGAAGATGGGGGCGTATTTCGATCTGGTGGCGGACCGTTTTGGTTTGCCACACCCACCGCGATTGCCTCGCGCGCAACTGGCCACACAGGTCTCTCCCATGCTGCTCTCGTTCATGTCCGAATCGCGGCGCCTGAAAAACGAGCGCATGAAAGCCGAGCTCGGCGTGCGCCTGCGCTGGCCAACCGTCAGTGATCTTCTGGCGAGCCTGCCAGCACCGCCGACTTGATGCCATTGACCCATGAGCGGGCGGGCAGACGGGTGATGTCGCGAATCACCGCGGCACGCTCATAAAGATCCGCAAAATCCAGCGCGGGCAGGTTTTTAAAACCGATCACCACCACATTCCCTTCGTGGACTTCCGGCAGTGAGATCACGGCATCGAACGCCGGTAACATGGCCTGCAGATTTTTGCGGTAGCTGGGATGGTCACCAAACAGATTGATGGTGGCAATGCCATGCCGACTGAGGCAGGCGGCGCAAGCGCGGTAGAACGCGGGTGAGTCCAGCACCGGTCCGCGAGCAGTCGCGTCATACAAATCAATCTGCAGTACATCAATGCGGCCATGGTTGGCACGATCATGGACGAATTCATCTGCATCCAAGGTCAAGATCGACAGCCTGTCGTCTTCAGGTGGCAACTTGAACATCGAATGGCAGATATCAATCACTGATGGATTGAGTTCCACTGCGGTCACGCGAGCATGCAGATAGTTGCGGTAGCAGAATTTGGTCAGTGCCGCCGTGCCCAGCCCCAGCTGCACGATATGCCCGGGCTGATCAATGAACAGCATCCAGGCCATCATCTGCTGCGCATACTCGAGCTCTATCCAGTCCGGCTTGCGTAGTCGCATCGCGCCCTGAATCCACTCCGTACCGAAATGCAGATAGCGCACGCCCTCGCTTTCTGAGAGGGTCACGGGTGCGAATTTTGGTCGGCGACCACTGCGGGCTGCGTCTTGTGAAGTGAGATTTTTTGGAGCTTTGCGGGCCATGGGCTTGAAGTTCAGTTAATCACTGAAAGCTCGCCACTGTACTGGTTTTTGCTCGAACGACAGCGGGGCGTTGGCCCGTGTTGCTCTCGCAAGGCCGGTCAGCAGGGGCAAGCTTGCATAAGACACGTGCGCATTGTAAGGAGGTTGCCCCACCCGCGCACGGTAGAATCGTCCTCATTGCCAAGAACAAGAGGAGACGAATCATGACCCAACCCATCATGCTGGTGACCGGCGGCAGCCGTGGCATTGGTGCTGCGACAGCGATCATCGGTGCCGCACGCGGTTATCGCGTGGCCCTGACTTATCAGAGCCAGTCTGCCGCCGCCGATGCGGTCGTGAAGACCATACGCGATGCGGGCGGTACGGCGATGGCCATGCAGGCTGATGTCGGTGTCGAGGCCGATGTGCTGAAGGTCTTCAAGACTATTGATGAGCAATGGGGCAAGCTGGACGTGCTGGTCAACAATGCCGGCATGCTGGAAAAGCAGATGCGTCTGGATCAGATGGATGTCGCCCGCTGGCAGCGCGTGCTCAATGCGAATGTCATCGGCAGTTTTTTATGTGCACGTGAAGCGGTACTGCGCATGTCCACTCGTCATGGTGGTAAAGGCGGCAGTATCGTGAATCTGTCCTCAGCGGCGGCGCGACTCGGTTCACCCAATGAATTCATCGACTATGCCGCCTCCAAAGGTGCGGTGGATACCATGACTTTTGGCCTCGCCAAAGAGGTCGCCGCCGAAGGCATCCGCGTCAATGCCGTGCGGCCCGGTCTGATTTACACCGATATTCACACTAGCGCCGGCGAACCGGGACGTGTCGAACGCGCCAAGGATGCGGTACCCATGAAACGTGGCGGTACCGCGGAAGAGGTGGCTGAGGCCGTGCTGTGGTTGGCATCGGAACAATCGTCTTATGTGACGGGGACGCTGATTGACGTGACCGGTGGGCGCTAGTTCCCGCCCAACTGAATCACCAGGATACTAATTGCAAAGTAGGGGCCGCGTATCGCACGGAATGCTCGATGCCATGGCCTGGTACAGGTTCTACACACACGCTGTTGGCATACCTGAAATTTTGTACTATCAGCACGAAAAAAAGGAACTACATCTCGGTCTCTAGGCACGTAAGTCTTGCCGTCTGATAGCTAAGACGCTGTGGGCGGCGCCCCTTTATTGAACGCGCCCAAAGAGAGACCGTCATGTCAAACCGTATACCCGCCACGCCACGCCGTCACTCGCAATCCGAGACGGATACAGAAACGAGCAGTCTGGTCAGCTCACCCTCTGCCAGTGAGCAAAGCAGTGCTTCAGAGGACGGTTCAGAAAAGTCAGCTAAAACGCCTGTGATGAAGACGCGGCCAACCCGCGATACGGCGCAGGAAATGCCACCGACACAAAGTACGAACAGCAGCGCACCGTCCCAAGCCGCGATGACATCATCATCGCCGTCTGTAAAAAACAGGCAGACCGGAGATCAAAAAAGAGCGCGATACGGTCAGGCTCGCGATTTACCTGCTTACCGGCGTCATGCTCAAATCAATAAATTAAATACGGTAAAGAAAGCAGAAAAAACAGAAAAAGCAGAAAAAGTAGAAAAAGTAGAAAAAACAGATATCCCGCAGACAACCACGCTGGACAATCGATGGGATCGGTTTGCAAATGCAGTAAACCCGTCCGGAAAATTTATCCTGCGTAGAACAAATGAATTGAGCGAGCTTGCAGCATGGTTGAGTACCTCGCCCACTTCTTTACGCGAGCTTATTATCACAGATGACTATCCAAATATTAAGGGTGTGAT
>JAIXXZ010000066.1 GCA_027490465.1 Oxalobacteraceae bacterium | reverse complement strand
TTCAGTTTTATAAACATCAGCCCTGCCCAATCGTAGGCGGGAATGGAGAAAACAATGAGCCTGGGCCTTTTAGGTCGCAAGGTTGGCATGATGCGCATCTTTACGGATGACGGGGATTCAATCCCAGTAACCGTTCTGGATGTGTCTGACAACCGTGTGACACAAATCAAAACGCCTGAAACCGACGGATACACTGCCGTCCAGGTTACTTTCGGTAAGCGTCGTGCCTCGCGCGTGACCAAGCCAGCTGCAGGGCATCTGGCCAAGGCCGGTGCTGAGGCCGGTACCGTTCTCAAAGAATTTCGTGTCGATGCCGCCAAGGCTGCTGAGTTCAAGCCTGGCGACACCGTTGCTGTCAGCCTGTTTGAGGTTGGCCAAAAGGTCGATATCCAGGGTGTGTCCATTGGTAAGGGCTATGCCGGCACCATCAAGCGTCACAATTTCCGCTCTGGTCGTCAGACGCACGGTAATTCCCGTTCGCACAATGTGCCGGGTTCGATTGGTATGGCGCAGGATCCGGGTCGAGTCTTTCCTGGCAAGCGCATGACCGGTCACATGGGTGACGTTACCCGCACCGTCCAAAATCTTGAAATCGCGCGTGTCGATGCTGAGCGTCAGCTCATCCTCGTCAAGGGTGCGGTTCCGGGCGCAAGGAATGGCCAGGTCGTGGTTTCCCCGGCGATCAAAGCCAAAGCAAAGAAGGGGGCTTAAACCATGGAACTCAAGCTCCTGAATGCCCAAGGTCAGGCATCATCGAATGTCGCGGCACCAGACACCATCTTCGGTCGTGACTACAACGAAGCGCTGATTCACCAGGTCGTCGTTGCTTATCAGGCGAATGCCCGTAGCGGTAATCGCAAGCAAAAAGACCGTGAAGAAGTCAGTCACACCACCAAAAAGCCATGGCGCCAAAAAGGTACCGGCCGCGCTCGTGCGGGTATGTCTTCCTCGCCGATCTGGCGTGGAGGTGGCCGTACTTTCCCGAATAGCCCTGATGAGAATTTTTCTCACAAGGTCAACAAGAAGATGTATCGCGCTGGTATTTGCTCGATTTTGTCGCAGCTCGCCCGTGATGGTCGCTTGTCTGTGATCGAGGAACTGTCGGTCGAGGCGCCAAAAACCAAACTGCTCGCGCAGAAACTGAAAAACATGGGTCTGGATTCCGTGCTCGTCATTACTGACAGCCTGGATGAAAACCTGATGCTGGCTGCCCGCAACCTGCCGAACGTGCTTGTGGTTGAGCCACGTCAGGCTGACCCAATGTCGCTGGTGTTCTTCAAGAAGGTCTTGATCACCAAGCCCGCGCTGGCAAAGATTGAGGAGATGCTGGCATGAGTGCAGTCATCAAACACACCGAAGAGCGCCTGATGAAAGTATTGCTGGCTCCTGTCATCTCGGAGAAAGCTACTTTTGTCGCAGAAAAAAATGAGCAAGTCGTTTTCCTGGTAACGCAAGACGCCACCAAGCTCGAGATCAAGGCTGCAGTTGAACTGCTTTTCAAGGTTCAGGTTGAGTCCGTGCAAGTTGCCAATCGCGCAGGCAAGATCAAGCGCTCGGGTCGTTTCACTGGTCGCCGCAACAATACGCGTCGCGCCTTTGTTTGCCTCAAGCCTGGCCAGGAAATCAACTTCACCGAGGAGGCTAAATAATGGCACTCGTTAAGTTAAAGCCGACATCGCCCGGCCGTCGTGGCATGGTCAAGGTGGTCAACCCTGACCTCCACAAAGGTCGCCCGTTCGCGGGTCTGGTTGAAAAGAAAAGCAAGACTGCAGGCCGTAATAACAATGGTCATATCACCACACGTCACATCGGTGGTGGTCACAAGCATCATTACCGTGTCGTGGATTTCCGTCGTAATAAAGATGGTATTCCTGCCAAGGTCGAGCGTCTTGAATACGATCCAAACCGTAGTGCACACATTGCATTGCTGTGCTACGCAGACGGCGAGCGCAAGTACATCGTCGCCAGCAAGGGTATGGCCGTTGGTGATCAGTTGATGAATGGCCCGGAAGCGCCGATCAAGCCAGGTAACTGCCTGCCTATCCGCAACATCCCGGTGGGTACCACCATGCATTGCGTCGAAATGCTGCCTGGTAAGGGTGCGCAAATTGCACGTACCGCAGGTGCTGGCGTCGTGCTGATGGCGCGCGAAGGCATTTACGCTCAGGTGCGTCTGCGTTCCGGTGAGGTGCGCCGCATTCACGTGGAATGCCGCGCGACGATCGGTGAAGTCGGTAATGGCGAACATAACCTGCGCAAGATTGGTAAGGCCGGTGCTGTGCGTTGGCGTGGTATTCGTCCTACCGTTCGCGGTGTTGCGATGAATCCAATCGATCACCCGCACGGCGGTGGCGAGGGCAGAACAGCTGCCGGTCGCCATCCAGTGTCGCCGTGGGGTCAGCAGACCAAAGGCAAGAAGACGCGTCGCAACAAGCGTACGACGTCGATGATTGTCTCGCGTCGCGGTAAGAAATAAGGGGTAAGACATGGGACGTTCATTGAAAAAAGGGCCGTTTTGCGACGCCCACCTGCTGAAAAAAGTCGAAGCTGCACAAGCGGCGCGCGACAAGAAGCCAATCAAGACCTGGTCGCGTCGCTCGACGATCATGCCAGACTTCATCGGCCTGACGATCGCTGTGCACAATGGCAAGCAGCACGTGCCGGTTTACGTGTCCGAGAATATGGTGGGCCACAAGCTTGGTGAATTCGCACTGACCCGCACGTTCAAAGGTCATGCGGCTGACAAGAAGGCTAAGAAATAAGGTCCAATGATGGAAACTAAAGCTACCCTCCGCAGCGCGCGACTGTCAGCTCAAAAGGGCCGTCTAGTTGCCGACCTGATTCGCGGCAAAAAAGTCGATCAGGCACTCAATATTCTGACTTTCAGCCCCAAAAAAGGTGCTGTATTGATCAAGAAGGTCCTCGAGTCGGCGATTGCCAACGCTGAGCACAATGACGGCGCAGACATCGACGAACTCACGGTCAAAACGATCTACGTGGAAAAAGGTGCAGTGCTACGCCGTTTTACCGCGCGCGCCAAAGGCCGCGGTGACCGCATTTCCAAACAAACCTGTCACATCTACGTGACTGTCGGTAATTAAGGGAGTCACGATGGGACAGAAGATTCATCCAACCGGCTTTCGTCTTGCCGTCACCCGTAACTGGGGATCGCGCTGGTATGCAGGCAACAGCAACTTTGCCGACATGCTCAAGGAAGACCTGTCGGTCCGTGCGTTCCTGAAGAAGAAGCTCAAGAATGCCTCCGTAGGACGTGTGCTCATCGAGCGTCCTGCCAAGAATGCGCGTATCACGATTTTCAGCTCGCGTCCTGGTGTTGTCATTGGCAAGAAGGGCGAAGATATCGAGGTATTGAAGTCGTCGCTGGCCAAAATGATGGGCGTGCCTGTGCACGTCAACATCGAAGAAATTCGCAAGCCAGAGACCGATGCACAACTGATTGCTGATTCAATCGCTCAACAGCTCGAGAAGCGGATCATGTTCCGCCGTGCGATGAAGCGTGCGATGCAAAACGCGATGCGCCTCGGCGCGCAAGGCATCAAGATTATGTCCTCCGGCCGTCTGAACGGCATCGAGATTGCTCGTACTGAATGGTATCGCGAAGGTCGTGTGCCTCTGCATACCCTGCGTGCTGATATTGATTACGGTTTTGGTGAGGCTGAAACGACCTACGGCATCATCGGCATCAAAGTTTGGGTTTACAAGGGTGATCGTCTGGCAAGTGGTGAAGCGCCAGCCGTCGAAACGACCTCGGATGACGAGCGCAAGCGCCGTGCACCGCGTCGTGATGATGGCAAGCCTGCTGGCCGTACAACACGTACCAAGCGCGCGGATGCGCCTGCGACTGCAACGGAAGGTGCTGCTGCGCCAGCACCTGCGGCTGCAAAGCGGGTTCGCGCTAAGAAAGCTGACGCACCGGCTGCGCCAGCTGAGAAGGCAGGAGAATAATCATGCTGCAACCAGCACGCAGAAAATACCGGAAAGAGCAAAAGGGCCGCAACAAGGGCATTTCGCATGAGCGCGGCACGGCTGTATCGTTCGGCGAGTTTGGCCTCAAGGCAGTTGCCCGTGGCCGAATTACCGCGCGTCAGATCGAGTCAGCTCGTCGTGCGATGACCCGCCACATCAAGCGCGGTGGTCGTATCTGGATTCGTATCTTCCCGGACAAGCCAATTTCGAACAAGCCTGCAGAAGTTCGTATGGGTAACGGTAAGGGCAATCCGGAGTACTACGTTGCCGAGATCCAGCCGGGCAAGGTTCTCTACGAGATGGATGGTGTTGACGAGGCGCTGGCGCGTGAGGCATTCCGCCTTGCCGCTGCAAAGTTGCCTTTGGCGACCACCTTCGTTGTGCGCCAGGTTGGCCAATAAGGGGATACGAATGAAAGCATCAGAACTCCAAGGCAAGGACGTCCCGGCTCTGAAGAAAGAGCTCAACGACCTGCTCAAAGCCCAGTTCGGCCTGCGCATGCAGGTTGCGACGCAGCAGCTGCAAAATACATCGCAGCTCAAGAAAGTGCGTCGCGACATTGCGCGTGTCAAGACTGTGATTAATCAGAAGGACGGCCAATAATGAGCGCGACAGAAAAAAAAGCGTTAAAGCGTACCCTGGTCGGTACCGTCGTTTCAGACAAAATGGACAAGACAGTTACGGTACTGATCGAGCGCCGTGTACGTCACCCTCTGTACGGCAAGATCATTGTGCGTTCGAATAAATACCACGCGCACGACGAAGGCAATGTCGCCAAGACTGGCGACACGGTCGAGATTCAGGAAGGTCGTCCGATCTCAAAAACCAAGGCCTGGACGGTGACGCGGGTCGTGGAAGTAGCGCAGACTGTTTAAACACTTGCTAGCCCGGCCTTAAGTGGTGCATAATGTCGGGCTTCCCTGCGTTGCTTAGCAGGTGCTGTAAGCGCAGTAAAACTCCGTAGCTTTTTGTCAACCCAATCGGTGGCGCCGCCTAGCGGAATCGCCGGCGGGACCAAGACTGACCGTTGAAGGATGCATCGTGCATCCGGCGCGGATTAAGTTGGGAAAGAAAAATCATGATTCAAACTGAAAGCCGGCTCGAAGTAGCCGACAACACTGGTGCACGCGAAGTGCTCTGCATTAAGGTGCTGGGTGGTTCAAAGCGCCGCTATGCAGGTATCGGCGACATCATCAAGGTCACCATCAAAGAAGCGCAGCCACGCGGTCGCGTCAAGAAGGGTGAAATCTACAATGCTGTCGTCGTGCGCACCGCTAAAGGCGTACGTCGCCAGGATGGTTCGCTGGTGCGCTTCGACCGCAACGCTGCCGTGCTGTTGAATGCCAAGCTGGAGCCTATTGGCACACGTATTTTTGGACCGGTTACCCGTGAGTTGCGCACAGAGCGCTTCATGAAGATCGTGTCCCTTGCGCCCGAAGTTTTGTAAGGAGTCGCCATGGATAAGATTCGTACAAAAGACGAAGTCATCGTTTTGACCGGAAAAGACAAGGGTAAGCGCGGGGTAGTGACCCAGCGCGTTGATGCCAATCATCTGGTCGTGGATGGCATCAATGTCGCAAAAAAGGCAGTCAAGCCTAATCCGATGACAGGCGCTACTGGTGGCATCGTGGATAAGCTGATGCCAATTCATATTTCCAACGTCGCGCTGTTCAATGCGGCGACTGGCAAGGCAGATCGCGTGGGTATCAAGACGGTGGACGGTAAAAAAGTCCGCGTCTACAAATCCACTGGCGAAGTCGTGAAGGTGTAATCAAATGGCACGTCTACAACAACACTACAAAGAAAAAGTCGTCGCTGATCTGACAGCCAAATTTGGCTACAAGTCGGTGATGGAAGTGCCACGTCTGACCAAGATCACGCTGAATATGGGTCTGTCGGAAGCGGTTGCTGACAAAAAAATTATTGAGCACGCTGTCGGTGATCTGACAAAGATTGCTGGTCAGAAGCCTGTGGTTACCAAGGCTCGTAAAGCGATTGCTGGTTTCAAGATTCGTGAGGGCTATCCGATCGGATGCATGGTCACACTTCGCGGTGCGCGCATGTATGAATTCCTGGATCGTCTCGTCACTATCGCTTTTCCTCGTGTGCGCGACTTCCGTGGCGTGTCAGGTAAAGCGTTTGACGGTCGTGGCAACTACAACATCGGTGTGAAAGAGCAGATCATTTTCCCCGAGATCGAGTACGACAAGATCGACGCGCTGCGTGGCATGAACATCAGCATCACCACGACAGCAAAGACCGACGACGAAGCAAAAGCGCTTCTCGCCGCATTCAAATTCCCGTTCAGAAACTGAGGCTGCCATGGCAAAACTGGCACTGATTAACCGCGAACAGAAGCGCGCCGCACTGGTAAAGAAATACGCTGCCAAGCGCGCCGAGT
>JAIXXZ010000022.1 GCA_027490465.1 Oxalobacteraceae bacterium | reverse complement strand
GTTGCGGTGGAGTCCCGCTTCATGAAATTCGGCGCACAGATTGATTTTGATGCCGCCAGCCCAGATGCATCGAAAGCCAGCGTGGATATTGATATCGCCAGTTTTGATCTTGGTGATCCGGATTACAACCGGGAAGTGCTCAAGAAAGAATGGTTCAACGCAGCCCAGTTTCCGAAAGCGAGTTTCGTATCCACCAAAATCCGTGGTAACGGTCCAGGCAAGCTGGAGGTCAGCGGGAAACTGACCATCAAAGGCAAGACCACCGAGGTAAGTTTTCCCATGTCAGTCAAAAAAGAAGGTGCAGTACAAGTATTTGAAGGCAGTCTGCCCATACGGCGGCTGACATTCAATATCGGAGAAGGCGAGTGGAAGGACACCAGCGTGGTTGCGGACGAAGTCGTGATCAAGTTTCGCGTCCTCGCAAAACCTTAAAACCCATCTCGTCGGGCCGCCGGCGTTGTTAAGTCACCTTGCCACTGATTTCACCAAACAGGCCATTCATCATCATCTATCCATTGCAAAAAAACAGAGAGGAAACCCCCATGAATTTCAAGACCCTGATTATTTCCGCCATTATGTCCATCGCTGCTTCATCGGCAGTCGCGCAGACCTACAACATTGACCCTGGTCATACCTATCCCAGCTTCGAAGCGGATCACCTGGGCATTTCATTCTGGCGCGGCAAATTCACCAAAACCACCGGCAAGGTCGTTTTAGATCGCGCCGCCAAGACAGGCAGTATCGATATTGTCATTGATGCCAGCACCATCGATTTTGGTCACGCAAAAATGAATGACCATGCACGTGGCAAAGACATGTTCAACGTTGAAAAGTATCCTACGGTGACTTACAAGAGCACATCGCTGAAATTTGATGGTGACAAGCTGGTTGGCGTAGAGGGCGATATGACCATGATGGGCGTGACCAAGCCTTTGGCGCTGAAGATCAATTCATTTAAGTGCATCATGCATCCGATGCTCAAAAAAGAAGTGTGTGGTGCAGATGCTCACGGCATGTTCGATCGCAGCGATTTCGGTCTGACCTATGGCTTGCCGCGCTTCGCACCGGAAGTCAAACTGGCGATTCAGGTTGAGGGTGTCAAGGCGGACTGAGTGAACCAAGTCAAATAAAAAAACGGCGCTTCAGGCGCCGTTTTTTGTTCCAATATTCATGCAGATTCGGATTGTCAATGGTCTTCAGGTCAACGCCTGATATCGCCGAACACGAAAGACGCATCTGAATCAGGATAAGGCGTTTAGTGCAGCTGATCCCCGCGCGCAGTTCGCTGACCGACATTTTTTGCCTTTGCCGATACCATGCTGGATTCATAGGATTGCATGCGCAGTGCCAAGTCCTGAAGATTCAGACTCGATTGTCTAACCAAGGGAAAGAGCTGCTGCTCCTCGAGCTCCATATGAGCCTGGATGGCATCATTAAGATGCTTTATTAGTTCATCGTAGGCCGCATCACCCGGTGAAAGGCTCTGCATTTGTTCAATCAATTCATCGGCGGCATGATGGTCATCAAGGCAGCGCGTAATCATGGCGGCATCCAGCTTCTCTACAGCGGGATAGAAAACTGCCTCTTCCAGCTGGGTGTGCTGAAGCAAGGCCTCACAGATCTTGGGTCCCGCATATTGTTTTACCTTCTGATCCTGAGAGCTCAGGTAACGTTGCAGCAGCTGACGTACAAATTGATGATCATGCAGCAAGCCCTGGGTCGGATCATCCATGGGAAAGCTGCCCTGACTGCGCGCGTCAATCTTGTTTTCTTCCATCATCATCTCCTTGAAAGGTCGGACTCTGCAGCGAGCCATCAGGCAAAGCTCCTGCAACAGAAAATTCGACGCCTGCTCGAGCATAAAATTCCTTACCAGGTTCGTTTGGAACAAGAGAAGCGAGAATTAACTAAACCCAGAAATTTTTGTGGCAAGGTCAATGGCACCGGGCCCTTGATGTTGCGGGTCTCCGCATCGCACAGCTGCGCTGGCTCCCACATAGCGCGGATTAATTCAGCGTCTTCCAGGAAAAACTTGTCCCACTTTCTGGTATGCCAGACAGTTTCGTGCAACTTCACTGAACGCGGTATCACTGCAGACGTATAGCCCCGGTTGCCGGATGATGAAGTGGTGTCGATGCTCCAGATTGCATGCATTCCCCCCGATCACCCTCCTGAACGCAACAGAGATTTTGGACGCTGGGCTGACAGGAACAAAGCGTCCGGCTGACCTCAATTGAATGCTCTTCGGCACGTTTTTCACCTACCGCCTAAAATAGGGGACACAGACTGTTGGATAGCAAGATGAACTTAGCAAAATTAAAAACAAAAGCTTGCCTGAAGGCCTTTTTGTTTTCAGTGCTTTTTTATCAAGGTTTCGCTTCCGCAGAGATTCTTGATCTTGCCAGCGGCAAGGAGATTTCGGAGCCTGTGCTCGCCGAGCGTTTGCGTAGCGTCGATATCGTGCTGCTGGGGGAACTGCACGACAACCCCTTCCATCATGAGGCACGCGCAGGCTTCATTCCCCGGTTTGCCAATGGCAAAACCACGATCGTGGCCGAGCATTTGCCGGCGGGTCGTCGTGTCACCTCCACTGGTGAAGTCGGTAGTGATATGGAAGCCGCTGGCTTTAATAGCAACGGCTGGGGCTGGCCACTACACCAGCCTCTGTTTGAATCAGTACTGGGACGGGGTTATGCGGTGATTGGCGGGAATCTGCCCGCCGGCTTTTCCAAAGAACTGATGGCGCAGGGACAAGCTGCGATGGCGCTGTCCATGGCCAAGTCCTATGAGCAATCAGCCTTGCCCGATCCTGCGCGGGCCAAGCTGGAGCAGGATCTGGTTGATGGTCATTGCGGCAAGCTGCCGGAAAAATATCTGGCACCCATGAAGCTGGTGCAACGTGCAACAGATATTTCCATGGCGACGGCGCTGCTCGCGCATCGTCCGGCGATACTGGTAGCGGGTAATGGCCATGTGCGACGGGATTATGGTGTGCCTCAGGTCTTGTCCGCACTTGAACCCTCACTAAAGATAAGCAGCATCGGCTTTTACGAAAACGTTACTGACCGCGATGAACTGATAAAGTCCCTCGCTGGCCGATATGATTTTGTCTGGCTGACCGACAAGGCGGATCGCGGCGATCCCTGCGAAGACTTCAAACTAAAATAATTTTTCCGAGACTAGGTATGTTTAAATCATTTTTTCTAAGCCGCCAGTGGGCCTTGTGGGCGTGGCCTGGTGCCGCATTGATTTTTCTCGGCACCTGGTATCAAGTGCAGATCGACGTGCAAATCAATGATTGGTTTGGCGGATTTTATGACGTCGTGCAGAAGGCCCTGGGTAAACCGGGCGAAGTCACGATCGAAGAATTTTTTGGCTTTTTACTGAGCTTCGCCAAGTTGGCCGGTACTTATGTGCTGGTTGCCGTCTTCCTGGGATTTTTTACCAAGCACTGGGTTTTCCGCTGGCGCCATGCAATGAATGATTTTTATATGGCGCACTGGTCTTCATTGCGAAGTATTGAAGGCGCCAGTCAGCGCGTGCAGGAAGATACAAAACGTTTCGCGACCATCATGGAATCACTGGGTTCAAACATGATGGACTCGCTCATGACACTGGTAGCTTTCCTTCCCATCTTGTGGACGCTTTCAAAGAAGGTCGCTGAAGTACCTATTCTGGGCGCCGTCGATCATGCCTTGGTCTATGTGGCGGTCTTGTTTGCGTTGTTTGGCACCGTCGTTCTCGCATTGGTCGGCATAAAGCTTCCAGGACTGGAATACAACAACCAGCGCGTGGAAGCGGCTTATCGAAAAGAGCTGGTGCACGCTGAAGATGATCCGGCACGGGGTGCCGAGCCAGTGGTAAAAGACTTGTTCTCGCATGTACGCTCCAACTACTTCCGCTTGTTCTTTCACTACATGTACTTCGATGTGGCGAAATTTACTTATCTGCAGTTTGGCGTGTTGGTGCCGTATATCGCGCTTGCCCCGACCGTGGTGGCGGGAGCGATCACGCTAGGCGTGATGCAGCAGATTGTTCGTGCCTTCGGTCGTGTGGAGATGTCTTTCCAGTTTTTGGTCAGAAGCTGGAGCACTATCGTCGAGCTGATCTCGGTCTACAAGCGCTTGCGGGCATTTGAAGCGACTATCGGCACAATCACAACATCGACTGCTGCCGCTGACCAAAAAGCCTAGATATCCATTGCATAGACTGCTGGTGGCGTTGGCAATGGAACGCCCGACGTCGCCAGCGCCAAATGAATAGGTGATGCAAAGGGATTGATAGCCTGTTTTGTTTCGTTCGTTTTCTGCGAGGTGACAGATGCTTTCCTGCCTGAATCGGCCACGTCCCATCATCTCTCTTGTGCTGGCGTTGCTGTGTTGGGTAGCATCCCATGGTGCGCAGGCGGTTGATCCGGCACGTGTGCCAGCACAAAAACAAACCAAAGCTGGTCTTTATCTCGATGCGCGCGAGGCTTATGAGCTCAAGCAACAGCTCGGCGACAAAGCCCTGTTCATTGATGTGCGTACCCGTGCCGAGATTTCTTATGTGGGTATGCCATCCGTCGCCGATGCTCATATTCCCGCGTTCGAGCATCCACCCAATGCTGCGTGGGATGACAAGAGCAATCGCTTCAAGATGGACGCCAATGCCGACTTTGAGCCAGAGCTGGCTCGTCGTCTCGCCTCCCGTCAGCTAAGCAAGGGTGACGTGGTGATTCTGATCTGCCGCTCAGGGGATCGCACAACACGCGCCGCAAATTTTCTCACCGAGCAGGGCTACAGCAAGGTCTACTCTGTCATTGACGGTTTCGAAGGCGATGCCGTCGCCGAAGGTCCGCAAGCCGGACAGCGCTTGCTAAACGGCTGGAAGAATGCCGGTTTGCCCTGGACCTATAAGCTAGATAAAAACAAGATGTATCTTCCGGGGTATTGAACGATTTTCGAATCGAATGACATCTTCCCCGCACTGCCCGAATTTGCATGAAATAGGCTGGCCATGATTGCTTTGCTTGAGGCCAAGCGAGCCGGATTGTTTGCGCGGATTCACTGGCTGCCCAATATCGTGGCAGGCCTCATCGTGGGTATCGTGGCCTTGCCGCTGGCGATGGCGTTTGCCATTGCCTCCGGTGCGCGACCCGAGCAAGGTATCTATACCGCGATCATCGGTGGCGGGCTGATCACATTGCTGGGCGGCAGTCGGGTGCAGATCGCCGGACCTACGGGTGCATTCATTGCCATCCTTCTGGGTATTACTGCGCGTTTTGGCATTGCTGGTCTGCAAGTGGCGACACTGATGGCAGGTGTCATGCTGCTCTTGATGGGCGTGGCGCGCATGGGTGCCGTAATTCGTTTCATTCCCATGCCTGTGATCGTGGGCTTTACTGCGGGTATAGGCGTGATCATTTTTATCGGGCAGTGGCCTGATTTTTTGGGTTTGCCCAAACCCAAAGGTGAACACTTTCACGAAAAGCTCTGGCATTTGCTGCAAGCGCTGCCTGAGATACATGGCCCCACCCTGCTGCTCTCTATCGCAGGTCTTTTGCTGGTCTTGCTTGCACCGCGGATCAAAGTGCTGGCGCGTATACCCGGCCCTTTGATCGCCATGGTGGCGATCACCGTGCTGCAGGCCGTGTATCCGTTGCCGGGCGTGGCCACCATTGGCAGTGCTTTCGGCGGGATACCGACAGGCTTGCCCACTTTTGCCTTGCCAGCGATGACGCTATCGCAAATCATCATGTTGATAGGTCCGGCGTTCACGATTGCGATGCTGGGTGCGATCGAGGCACTGTTGTCTGCGGTGGTGGCCGATGGCATGGCGGGCACCCGCCATGATTCAAATCAGGAGCTCATCGGTCAGGGTATTGCGAATATTGTCGTGCCGCTGTTTGGCGGATTTGCAGCAACCGGCGCGATTGCACGTACAGCGACCAATATACGCAATGGCGCCAATAGCCCGCTGGCAGGTATCACGCATGCGCTGGTACTGATCGCGGTCTTGCTGTTTCTTGCGCCTCTCGCCTCGGGCATACCGCTGGCGGTACTGGCGGCTATTTTGTTTGTCGTTGCATGGAACATGAGTGAACTGCCGCGCTGCGTGCAGATACTCAAAACTGCACCTACGGCCGATCGACTGATTCTGGTGATTACCTTTTTACTGACGGTCTTTGCTGATCTTGTGGTGGCAGTCAATGTCGGTGTCATCCTCGCGATCTTGCACTTCTTGCGCAGGATGTCGGACTCCGTCGAAACGCAGCAAGCCGATCCGCAAGCGCTGGCACGAGAGCTTGCTCTGCATGGCATCACAAAGGTACCTGACGATGTGTTGGTATTTGACATTGCGGGTCCGATGTTTTTCGGCGCCGTTGATAACTTCGAGCATGCGCTGGCAAGCACGCATACAGATCCGAAGGCATTGGTGATTCGACTGCGTCAGGTGCCTTTCATGGATATGACAGGTATACAAGCCTTGCAGGATGCAGCCCGCAAGCTTCGCAAGCGCGGTGTGAAGATAATTTTTTGCGAAGCGAATGAACGCGTTCTGGGCAAACTTGAGAGGGCCGGTGTGATCGGCAACCACGGCGTTCTGTATGAAAGTCAGTTGTCAGCTGCTGTATATCTGGTTGCTGGCAATGCAAACCTCATGAAGGACTGATCAATAAAAAAGTGCAAATGCTTGTGACCCGATAGGTCCTCCGGAAAGATGGCCGCACAGGAAGTACGGCGCCAGTGTCGCTTAGAGCCACTCTACATCGTTCGGCAATTCGTTTTTTCCCGGTTCGGCAGTAGGGAAATATTGTCGCATCAGCTGGCCTGCGGTATCAATGGCGCCCAGACAGCCTACCTCGAACTGCCCTGCGCTGAGCGCTTCGCGCAGAGTGCCAAGCAGATCGGGCCACGCGCGACTGATTTCCTTTTTGCATAAGCCACGATCTGCAACAATCTCCACTGCGCGGTCAGCCAGCAGAAGATAAATCAGCAAGCCACTGTTGTGCTCGGTATCCCACACGCGCTGCCGGGAAAATACCTCGATGGCTCGCTCGTGCGCCGATAAGCCGCACCACAACTGCCAAGGTGTGAGCGAGGCTTCGATCACGAGGCAGATTTCGCCGGCATGTCCGATCTCGGCTCGGGTGATAGCGTCTGCGAGAACAGCGCGGGTGCGTTGAGTAAAAATACGAGGCGCCTGCCAGTACACGCACCACAGATGGCGAACAAAACGCTGGATCATGGCTACCATTTCCCTGATGCCCCACCACCACCAAATCCACCACCGCCACCTTGAAAGCCACCCCACCCATTCTGACGACCACCACCGATATCGCTGTAGGGATGAAAGCCGCCCTGACGTCGACCACCCTGCCATCCACTGCCCATGCGTCCACCAGCCAGCGTAATCACGAGTCCCATGACTGCAGACAAAAATGCCAGCAACGCTATCCCGGAGAGCAGCCAGACGGCTAGCCCAAGCAGTCCACTGGCCGCAAAGGCACCCTTGACCCGACCCAGCAATGCGCGCATCAAACCACCGATCACCAACGCTGCAAAAACAATCAGGGGCAGCAGACCCGGACCGCTGACTTGCCAGTCATCCTTGCGTACTGGCTCAGGCAAAGGCTCACCGTCGATCACACGTATCATCACATCAACACCAGCACGGATGCCACCATAAAAGTCACCACGCTGAAATAGCGGGACAATCACCTCATCAATGATGCGTTTTGATACAGCATCATTCAGCGCACCTTCCAGACCGTAGCCGACTTCAATACGTAGCCGTCGCTGATTTTTTGCGATTACCAAGATTGCACCATCATCTGTTTTTTTTCGACCTAATTTCCATTGCTCCGCTACCCGCATCGAGAATTGCTCAATAGCCTCAGCATCAGTCGAAGGAACGATGAGCACGGCAATCTGTGTTCCTTTCTTTTGCTCAAAATCACGTAGTTGCTGATCGAGGTCTTGTTGCTGATTCGCGTCCAGCGTAGCGGTCAGATCGACGACCCGGCCAGTGAGCTCCGGAACTTTGATCTGCGATTGTGCGGCAGCCGCATAGACGAAAAAAATCAGAAGGCCGGCCAGAAACATCTGCCGCTTTATCTCAGCGCGCCGGTTCATTACCAAACTCCACTGCAGGTGGACGGGCGATTGCTTTTTCATCGTCAACCGAGAAATTCGGTTTGACTTGCATACCAAAGACCATGGCAGTTAAATTGGTTGGGAAGGAGCGTACGATGACGTTGTAGTCCTGTACGGATCGTATGTAACGCTGACGCGCGACGGTGATACGATTTTCCGTTCCCTCGAGCTGTGCTTGCAGATCACGAAATCCTGTATCCGCTTTGAGCTGTGGATAATTTTCACTCACCGCCAAAAGACGCGACAGTGCACTGGTCAGTTGCCCCTGTGCTGCCTGAAATCTGGCAAATGCAGCGGGGTCATTTAAAACTTCCGGTGTTATTTGCATGCTGCCCACCCGAGATCGGGCATCGGCTACTTGTGTCAATACCTGCTGCTCATGCGATGCATAGGCTTTTACAGTTTTCACCAGATTGGGCACCAAATCGGCACGACGCTGGTACTGGTTGATCACTTCGGACCACGCTGCCTTGGTTTGCTCATCTCCAGATTGCAGCGTGTTGTAGCCACAACCCTGAAGTGACAGCAGGAGCAGACAGACCAGCACATAAAAAACATTACGCATAAAAATTTTCCTGACAGATTGACGATGTGATCCGATCAATAGTTTGACAAAACAATGCGTCGCCCAGTCGGATATGCCTGCCAGAATTTGATTTAGCGCAAACTGACACACCCGCTCGCCCGTAGCCACAGTAGCGACGAATGCAGGACTATGCTTTTTTCTCTTCGATTTCGGTTTTGATTGACGCTTATTGCATACATCCCCATGAACCTGTCACCAAACTGCCTGCCTAACTCAGAGTCGGCTGGCGATATGGGTCTTTTCTTGGAGCGATAACATGAATTTCATCATCTGGATTGTGATCGGTGGCATTCTGGGCTGGATTGCAAGCATGATCATGCGAACCAATGCACAACAGGGCTTGCTGCTGAATGTGTTGGTGGGCATTGTCGGTGCGTTGCTGGGCGGATGGCTGCTGGCACCTTTGTTTGGCACAGGTACGATTAATCAAAATGATTTCAGTCTGGGATCACTGGTTGTATCCCTGCTGGGTGCGGTGATTTTGCTGGCGGCCGTGAATCTGTTCCGGCGGGGCAAACCACGCTAGGCTTTCGCCATAATTTTCTGCTTCACGAATCCGGCATCGTCATCGCTGCCGGATTCACCCAGCGCAGAAAATCCTCTTCGGTAATGGCTTCCAGCGCCCGCGCAGCTTCCCGCAAGCTGATGTTTTCTGTAAAGGCGTGGCGGGCAATGCGGGCAGCTCTATCATAACCGATATGAGGTACCAGTGCCGTTACCAGCATCAGTGAATCATTGAGCTGTTGTTCGAGACGCTCTTTGTTGACGGTTAGGCCACGCAAGGCATGTAGCTGAAAGCTGTGCATGCCATCCGCAAGTAAACGCAAACTCTGCAAGTGGGCATGGGCAATCAGAGGCTTTCCGACATGTAGCTCGAAGTTACTCAAGCCTGTGGTGGCGGTGATGGCGACATCATTCGCAAAGACCTGATAGCAGACCATCATCAAGGCTTCGGATTGGGTGGGATTGACTTTGCCGGGCATGATGGAGCTGCCAGGTTCATTTTCAGGCAACTGAATTTCAGCCAAACCACATCGCGGGCCCGAAGCAAGCCAGCGCAGATCATTGGCAATTTTCAGCAAAGCACAGGCCAGCGTTTTCAACGCTGCATGTGAAGCATAAAGTGCCTCATGCGAGGCCAGTGCTGCGAATTTGTTGACGGCACTTGAAAAGGTCAGCCCACTTGGCTCTGACAACACAGCGGCAACGCGTGGGCCAAATTCCAGGTGGGTATTCAAACCCGTGCCTACTGCAGTACCGCCAATCGCCAGCGATAGCAGAGCGGGCAAGGAGGCCCTGAGGCCGTGCTCTGCCAAGCCAAGTTGGGCGGCATATCCAGAAAATTCTTGTCCCAGTGTCAATGGCGTTGCATCCTGCAAGTGGGTACGACCGGTCTTGATGAAGGGGCTGAATACTTCAGCCCTGTACTCCAGCGCGCTACGCAAGTGGCACAAAGTTGGCAGCATTTGCTGGTGGATCGCCATCGCAATTGCCAGATGCATGGCGGTCGGGAACACATCGTTTGATGACTGCCCCATGTTGACATCATCGTTGGGATGGAGAAGACGATCTTTGCCAACACCGCCACCCATCAGTACTGAGCCACGATTGGCCAGCACTTCATTCATGTTCATATTTGTCTGTGTGCCGCTACCTGTTTGCCAGACAGACAAGGGAAATTCCGAAAACCATTGCCCTGCAATGATTTCATCGGCCGCTTGCATAATCGCGGCGGCCTTGGATTCGGGCAGCTTGCCAAGATCACGGTTAACAATTGCGCAGGCACGCTTGACCTGAGCGAGCGCGGTGATCAACGCATCTGGCATGCGCTCATTCGAGATGGCGAAATAGTGCAGTGATCGCTGCGTCTGCGCGCCCCACCAATGGGATGCATCCACCTCGACAGCACCAAAGCTATCCCATTCGGTGCGCGTACTACCCTTTGGTGGATCTGATGCAGGGGCAACCAAACTGACATCCTTTTGAAAAAAGCCTCGACTAGGGGTGTAGCTTTACCCGAATACGCAAAGCACTGGGAACGGCTTGACCTCGCCACTGACCGGGCATGAAACGCATGACCTGAAAATGCTGCTGGAGTTCCTGCACCATCGAAGCGCTCAATGTCGGTAAAGATTCCAGAAGCACCTGATCCACATCGCCAAAGATATTAATCAGCAAAAGCAAGTCGACGGATTGTGGCTCAACGCCCTGCAAGGATGCAGGTAATTCAGGATGAATATCTACCAGCACGATGGGACGCTGCGTGAGCATCGAGGCTGGCAGGTAGCCGGCACCCGTTACATCATCGCCGTGAGAGAGGAATGGAGTATGAGACTCAGCGAGAGACGACGGGCTGTCTGCCTCTTTTATTTTGGTGATCGATTCGACCTCTGGGCCGAGCGCCGCGGTGACACGGGAGTCAATACGACTATTCAAGGGAAGCAATTCGACGATAGCAGGAGCACCACCGTCACCACGAAAACCAACAAACGAATGTTTACCCACCATCAATGGCCGGAATACCAGCACGCTGATAGCCATTGACAACAGCAGCGCACCCAAGCGCTCTACTGTTCGTCGAGTTCCTGCCATGAGACACGCCGGGCAGTCGGTGCACTACTGGCAGGAGCAGAGCTATTGATGACGCTGATACGACCAGCGTCATCCGTGATCAGGGACATCGTGCGCTCGCCCACTTTGATGGTTCGGGCACCTGCAGCCAGGGTAGAACTGAAGACACGCGTTGCCGCAACGGATCGCGGTGTCGTCTGCACATACAGACCATTTTGATAGTCGAGCGTGTAAATCCAGCTTTGGGCAGCGGGACGGCAAGCTTTGTCATCCGGCTTGTTCGTCACGACACGAATCAAACCCAGCTGCTGATCGGGATCGATAGTCACTCTTTCACCCAGCGAATCAGCTTGATCAAAGTCGAGATACCAGCCCGCTTGCGTGGTCCAGTCCACCGGATCACCCGTGACACTGCGCTCACCCGCTTGACCCGCCACGATACTGCGCGACGCCAGCAATCCACCATTGCGTACATCACCGAAACCCTCCCCGGTCAGCGGGTCTTTGATCGTGTATAGCGATTGAATATCCTGGTTGGTCAGGTCGGATACATGCAGCAGTCGCCCCGTGCCAGCCGTGATAACGGGCACCGTCATATTGCCTGAACGAATTTGCGACAATTCCACTCGGGTCGTTACGGGCTGCACCTGTGTTTGGCGAATGAATTGAGCAAGCCTGACCGCCTCCCTGCCCTGCGGTGGTAGCAGATCGTCAATATCAAAACGCCAAAGATTACCCATCAGATCCGCGCCATAAAAACGTAACGCGGTATTGTCGAGCGCATTATCAACCCATGCATTCAGATGCGCGAGGCCGCTGGGATTGGTGGTAGTGCCTGCACCCGTACTGACGGTATCGAGCAGCCTACCGCTGAAAGCGTCGAGTACATACAGTCTTCCTTGCCCATCACCCGGATTGATATTGTTATAGCCTGAGGCGAGTACAACGATCCAGGTGCCATCACGTCGCTTGGTGACAATCGGTTTGCCCATCGCATAACCCAGATTGTCATTACTGAATTCCCACAAAAACTTGGGATTGAGCGGATCAGTAATATCGAGTGCGAAATACGATCTCCCCGCAGCACCCAAACCATTGACCAGAATCGTTCGCCACTGCTGGGCCGTACAGCGAGTTTGCGATTCTGTCGGGCAAATATCGGCTGCTACCGGAGCACCATCAAGAAGATAGGTAAATTTTTTATCGAAATTCAGGTCGCTACTGCGCCATACACTGGGCAGTACGGCAGGCGGTATGAATGCCCAGGCTTCCTCGCCATTTTTGGCATTAAAGGCGTGCAACATGCCATCATTGGCGGCCAGATACACCATGGGCTGACGATTGATTGCCTCAACATCTCGGAACGCGCCATAGTTCTCGTCAGCATAGCGAAACGTGGGACGGCCTACATAGAGAGGGGGCGCATTGATCGGTGCGCCGAGTACATGTTCACGCCGCCGGAATAATTTATTCGTATTCTCCGGATGATTTTCGAACCCACTTTGTCCGCGAAGATAATTGACGACCCGCTCGCCTGTGAGTAGCAACTTCTCATCGGCTGACAATGAGGCGCACTGAGAGAGTCGCTCAGGAGAATTACAAAGACCGGTGAAATATCCTTGCTGAACGGCGTCAAGATTACGCCATCCAAATGGCTTGAGGCCTGCCGACGACAATGCGTCGCGGACGAAAATTTGTCGTGTATCCGAGGATTTTCCAGCCCGCCTGTCAAGAAGTCGAGCAGCTGACCAGTCAGGTACTGCACTTATGCTACCGTCGCTCAAACTGATCCTGCGTGCTTCCAGTTCACCATCCCAGTAAATGCTGCGATAGGAAGAGGCAAACAAAAGATTATCTCCCTCTGCCGGCTCCTGACTGCTGGTGGCAGCCGCAGCTGCGGCGCCGGTAGCAGCACGTATCTCGGCTACAGTCGATGACAATGAGCGCGCCAGAGATTGGGGATTGACCGCACTAAAATAACGACCACCGCCATTGACTGCCGCATGCCAAAGGTCATCAATGCGCTCGGGACCATTGAAAAAAATAGGATCAGGCCAACTCAGTGTGCCATCGACTATTTTTCGAAAATCACTGTCGTCGGCACTCAGATAATTTTCCTGATAACGAAGCGTGCCACTGGCGCCGAGTCCTAATGTGAGGGTGATCATGTGCTGATGATTGGGTCCCGAGTTACCGGGACCGGACGGAACATTGTTCGTGCAGACCTCGGGTGCGCTGCCGCAATTTCCCAAGGCGGAGGATCGCAGATCAGTCCGGTAATAGTAAGACGCCACATCGGCGAGCGTATCCACCGTGCGGCCCTGACGACCGATCTCCTGAAAATCGCCCACCTCAATCTTGAAAAAGCCCAGAACTGTCAACACCGGTCTGGCCAGCGTGGCGCCATCCGGCGCGATGATCAGTATTTTATTGTCCTGTGATACGGCTCTGAACCCATTCTGATTAATCGCCAGAGCCACCTGAAAGGCCATGAGAATTGCATCGCTATCGGCATCATCACTGTGCTGGACGCCGGCCGCAGCACCGATCAGTGACTTCCCCGCAACCTCCATGCTGTAGATACCTGTTACGTCGTATTTCTTCGCCGGCTGCGGTATCACCGTCAGTGTTGCGACGCGTAGTGTTTTTCCGTTTTTATCCCCGTCATACCGGGGAGGTGACAAGTCGCTATCCTGGTCGCCGACATTCGTCAAACCATCGATTTTCTTCGGACCGTAGCTGCTCGTCTCCCAAGCAGTATTCCAGTAACCATCGGTAGACAGAATCGTGAAATTCTGCTGACAGGAATAACGAACAGGATCATCGCTACCGGTCAGAAGCTTTCCTGCATAAAGCCTTCCTGCCTTGGATAAGGCCGCACGCAACGGTGTGCTTGCAACAGGATCAGTGGCGTACAACTTGTCGTAAAAACTTTTCCGATGTGTCCCGGAAAATTCATCTAACTTTAAAAAATTAGGATTGTTGCTATCCGTGCCGCTGTAACCAATGGTGGTGAATCCTACACGGTACTGATCACCGATATCACGAAAGGCCAGACCAACCGCTGTTTTCATCGTCAGAATACGTGTCCGGTGATAACTGAACCAATTGGCAAAGTTCTGTTGCTCATCGGAGCCACCGGGACCCGAAGTGCTGCTGACAATAATTTTAGTCCAGTTGCGGGACCCTCTGGTGCTCAGGTCATACAGGATGTCCTTGCAGTGATCGTCGACTGAGTTATCGCCCAGACTGCTACGTTTATTGCCGGTGTAGATGAAATAATGGGCGGCCTCAGGGCGATTAGGGAAAGGAGTGTTGGGATCAAAGCTACAAGCGAAGGCAGACGGCGCAATACAATCAGGACGATATCGGACGCTTTCTGTATTGGCTGGCAATGCCGGAATGGTTAACGACGTTCGCCACGGCATGAATTCATTCGATAAATTCACCGTAACACTGTCTGAATTGAAACCGTTATACAGCGCTTGTGTGAATGGCTGGTGAGGAAAATAAGTGCCATCAGGCTTGACTGGCACTGGATAAGTAATCGATGGATCGTAGTAGCTCTTGTTGCACAAGCTGCTACGATACCCAATGGTGTTCTGATACCCATTGATGTTAACTTCATCACCCAGGGCGCTGGATTGCATGCTACCGGAATCATCCAGAATGAAGAAAATATTAGGCTTGGCTTGACTGACTGCCAGAAATCCGAGTGGGGCTTGCGATATTTCATTCGATCCAGCAATGGCGAATGAAAAAAGACTGCACATACCTGTAACTAAAATTTTTCGAAAAAATTTCATAGTGATGTCGAAAGAGTTTTCATGACTTACTGTGTGCTAGAAATGGACGAGTGTCTGAACAAAAACGATGGTGTTGCGAGGGCCGCGGACACGCGTAGTGATTCGATAGTAAACAGCTGAGCTCGCCTTGAATCGGCTCGAGGCGCCGTAGCTGAATTGCCCTTTTTTCGGGCTCACCTGACTGCTCTCCCTGTACAAAAGACAGCTATTGGCCGAATCCTCAGGACTACCGGCCGATCGGCACAGGCGATGAATGACGTATTGGATTACCTGACCAGCATCATCCTTGGTGGTCTCGGGCGACGCACTCACGCAGGTCACATCAGTACCTGAATTGCATTCATCTTTGTCCCAGTCGATCGCGACCGTCGCACCCGCTGGTGCGCTACCGCTAATATCGAGGCCGTCAGGAAGACTGGCGTAATAGCCTTGATCCGGCTGATCGCTGTACAAGTCGGGTAATAGAGCGCGTGCAGTCAGCCACACGATCGCTGCTTCACTCCCCGCTTCTGCCGCCATCACGGCTGCCTGCCTGAAAGCGAAATTTCCTGCGACCAGAACGCTGGTACTGACCGCTCGTACCAAAGCCAATGCGCTCATGCTCATGACGATTAACATGACCAAAGCGACGACCAGTCCGGCGCCACCGGCACGTTGGGATATCACGAATCACTCCATATCAGATTGCGCAGCGGTATCTCCGCTTGCAACACCCGGTAGCGATAACAAGCCCAATCCTGGATGTTATTGACTGCGATGGGTGTGGCTTCCATCACACCCGTCAATTCATTTGCCGCCCACCAGGTCGGCGCTGCAGAAGAACAGCCCTGATCCGATCGCTGTGCGCTGCGTGATACGACGGCAATCCGTATGGCCAGGACCCGTCTAAAATCATCGGCATCACCTACCGTACCGTTGGCATTTGCGTCAAATGCAGCAGCACTCCAGCGCGTAACTCGAAGCGCACCAGTCATAGTGGCGCGTGCGTCATAACCCAACTGCGCCTGCAGACTAACGACATCGGAAGCAAATGCACTACCCTGCCATTTGTCAGTCGTTGCATCGTAACGCTCCAGCAGCAACTGATTGTTTGCATTAACGGTGTAGCGTTGATGATGGATGGCGCCAAGATTGATGACCGCAGCGCCCTCCTGGTACGCGGTGGCTGTCAGTAATCCGGAAGGCAAGGAAGTATGACGAACACGATATTCGCCGGTGGGTATGCTGGTTACTTTTATAAAAGGGCACTGCGTGTTCCCACTCTCATGCAGTAATAGCGTATCGCCGACCGTCATGCCAAGCGTACTGTTGACCATCAGGACGTCCGAACCGATAGCATAGGGCGCAATGAGCTGCGCGGCAGTCAGGCTTTGGGCTTTGCCACTGGAGAGAACAAGCAAGGTATCAGAGGCACCATTAACACCATCGATAAGCGTCACCGGCCAAAGTATCCAATCAGGCAGCGCCGTTGTGCCAAGCGTGCGACGTACGATACATCCCAGAGCTTCCGCCGGGCCCAACCCATGACCCGCCATGCGCATATCGCGGGCTAGATTTACCAGCGCATACGATGCATTCATTTGTGCATCAGCGATGCCGGTGGTTGATTGACGCCGCGTTTCGAAAAATACGGCAGTTTTTATAATGACTAGCGCCGCCAGCAAGCCAATCGCCAGCCCCACCATGAGATCCGTTAAACCCAGTCCTTGAATACGTCGGGTATTTTTTTTTGACGGATACATGAAGGGCATCAGTCAGTGATGGTGGCCAGCGTAAGTAACTGATGGGTTTTCCCATCACCCGGTGCTTGCCAGCGCATCAGGATTTTGACCCGACGATTGTTATCAATGCTTATTGTGGGCAAGTTCGTGTTGTCACTTGTCCCAGGCAGTCGGGCATGTACGGTGGCAAGCCAGCGCTGGTAGTCTTTAGATTCTGATTTCGTAAATTTTTCGCGCAATTCAGTCAATGAGCGATCGCCAGTCCACATTTGTGCGATCAAGTCCGAGGCGAGCAGGCTCGCTTCGCTGCGGTATCGGGCATTGCCTGTTTCAACCAGCGTGGCCGAAAGCAGCATCAGCAACGACAGCATTCCGACTGAGAAAATCAGGATCGCCAGTAATCCCTCAAGCAAGCTGCCACCGCTCTGACCGGTCGGGAAACTGATGGCGACGCGAGGCTTTGAAGGCATAGGCTTTTAGCTGCAACGTAAAACTGAGCCACTATCGGCAGACGGATCGCACAGTCTGATCGCACCCGCCGCTGTGATCATCAACACCAATCGCTTTGCTTCCTCATTGATCGCATGGGTGATATCAATGCGCGAAGCATCAGCGTTACTCTCCACACCTGGCGCCGTGCCCAAGGCATTGAACGTCACACCCGAAGGCATGCGATTACCAGGGGCCAGTGCCGTACTCAGTGCGATTTTATCATTCGATCGCGCTGCTCCCCATCGTATTAGGGTGTCTGCATTGGCACTGTAGGAACTGATCGTCTCAGGGCAGCGTAGACTTGAGCGAACACACCCCAAGGTCCATGCGGGTCTTCCTGATACGTTGGTGAACGAAATACGAACCAGTGCATTGCGGGTAATCGCTTCAGTACGTGCCTTTTGAAGCCCCGCACGCAAGCCTTCGGCGCTCCCACGGATGTCAATATCATGCAAAAGTCGTCCAAAGGCAGGCATCCCAACTGCGAAGAGAATGCTGAGTGCCGACAATACGATCATTAACTCGATGAGTGAGAAACCAGCAGGCACTTCAGCTGATTCGTAGCCTGAGATGCTGTCATTGGTATCAGTCAGCATGTCGAGCTCCGCTTGGTAATCCAGCAGTTGAATGGCGCCTCACCCCAAGCTGCAGGCAATTGGGTCGTCTTCGCATTACCGTTCTGATCGAGCGTAAAAACGAAATCAGTCATTGGACCGGTTGACTTACCGCTGGCCTTGAGCAAAAACGACTGACCGCTGTCGTTTGCTGCACACTCAAACGTGAAAAAATCGTCTGTCGGCATGGCGATAGCACAGCCATTCGCATCGCTATAAGCTTGATTATCTTGATAGTGCTGTTCCAGCCGCATGGCCAGCGCAGAGAGCGTGCTGGTTGCCTCGGGAATATGGCCACGCAACATATGGTCACGATATCCCGGGATAGCCACCGCCGCGATGATCGCGGCAATGGCTAGTGTGATCATCAATTCGGTGAGACTAAAACCCTGAGGAGAAGGCGAGGACATGGCGCGACATCACACTGCATGAAATACGGCAACAGCTTGCGCCGGGTAAAGCTTTGCCGCACCGAATGTTTAAGAAAGCACTAATTATTTAAAAATAGAATCGCTGTTCGGTTGGTTGTGCGATTGTCAGCACAGAGGGTGTCGCTAGGCTTTGTTGGATTGCTGAAGTACGCAGGCATCAATAACGCGCAGATCATTGTCGCGCGCAAAACTGTGAAGGAAGTGATATGCCATGGGCTCGAGCGCATACAGCCTTGCGTCAACCAGCACGGCTCTGACACCCTCGATCAGGGCTGGCTGCACGTAGGGGGAGTATTGAAGGTGACGGTCATAGCCGGTGCTCGCGTCAGGATGAAAGCGCGACATGATGCCGCAGAGACGATCGGCCCAGTCACTCGGTCGAAAAAGATGGCCCTTGCCTGTCACGCCCTGAATGATGAAGTCGGTCGGGGAAAAATTCGTGTCAGAGCTGGGGGTCGCCATGAGGCAGACGGTCTTTCAGCGTAGCGATGAAATCAGGAAATGATGGATTACGACGAGGCAAGGCAGATGCTATCTTACCGAAGACTCACGGATAAAAAAAGCAAGCGACCCTGAGTGTGGCGACTCTGGCCTCATACGCCGGGATCGGCCAGGCAGCCGAACGCTACCAGCGTGCTCAACCTATCCATTTGGTGACAGTCACCAAAAGCAAGAGCAACACCCAGAGCAATAGCGACCGCCAGATGAGCCCTACCGCACTTTGCAATGCGCGTTGCGAGGGCGGATCACCGGGCAAGGTATCGATATCCGGTGTCGAAGGTTCGAGTGCGGCGATATCCACACCCGGCAGTTCAGGTGCATATTCGGACGGCGTACCCAGACGCACACCCATCGCGCCACCACCGGCAGACAAAAGGATGCCCGTGGATTCATTACCCCAGCGCCGCGCGAAATTGCGCCAGGCGTAAATGGCATCCTCGAAATTCCCGACCACCGCAAAGGCAATGGCCGTCAGTCTGACAGGTAGCCAATCGATCCAGTAAAACGCTTTGGAAGCAAAACTGCCGAAGGGCTCGTTACGCAAATGTTCAGGCTCATTCCATGCGCGCGCCAGATATTCACTCACACGGTACAGCACGGCACCCGCCGGTCCCATAGGCATCAGCAGCCAGAAAAATACGCCAAACACATGGCGATGCGTGGTGATCAATGCATTCTCGACCGCCAAACGCGAGATTTCCTGCGCATCGAGTTCCAGCACGTCCTGCCGTGTCCATTCAGCCAGCAGACGACGTGCTTCCGTGAGATCGTTGTTATCCAGGGCCAGCTGAATCGCAGTGAAGTAATGACTGTAATGCCGAAAACCCAGTGTGAGATAGACAATCACGATGGTCCATGCAAGCTGCGCGATCGGACCTGCCAGCGCACAGAGCCAATAGATCAGCAGCGTGGGCAGCACAAGCGCCAGCATCATCACCAGCCAGGCCAGCCGGCCGTGCTCGGCGCGACCGGCATTGAAGCTGTGCTCGATGCGCGCCGCCAGCACCACAATCCAGCCATAGATGGGATTGTCTGCCCTAAGTGGTCTGAACTGCTCGATCAGCAGGACACAGAAAATGGAAAAAAGAGTCATTGCTTGTTCTGGATAAACAGATAACCCGTAAGATAGCTCAGCAAATGCTCGGAATCAAACCAGACACCGCACAATCGTCGGCGATGGCTTTCTTTTGGTCTTTATGCACGCAGAAAATGGTAAAGATTACGCAGCATGGCCGCCGTGGCACCCCAAATAAAGTAATGCTCAAAGGGCATCGCATAAAAGCTGCGGCGGCCGGGGCGGTTCGGGAATTCGGCGCTGCGCCGCTGGTGGTTGGCGCCATTCATCAGAAAGTCGAGCGGCACTTCAAAGATTTCTGCAACCTCGAACACATCAGCGGCAAGCTCGAACGGTGGCTGGACCAGGGCGACCACGGGCGTGACACGAAAGCCCGTGCCCGTCAGATAGTCGGGCAATGTGCCAATAACTTCAATGTGCTGCCGGGAAAGCCCAGTTTCCTCTTCGGTCTCACGCAAAGCCGTCGCGATAGGATCGCGATCTTCAGGATCAACCCGACCACCGGGGAAACTGATCTGCCCTGCGTGATCGTTCAGATGCGCGGTGCGCAGCGTGAGCAGCAAGGTCATGCCCTGCGGCCGATTCACGAGCGGGATCAGGACAGCGGCTGGCACGGCGTCCGGCGGCAAGTCGCGCCAGGCAGCATCTTCAGTGAATTCCGGCGTCCAGGTCAGAGACTGCGTAAAGCGCTCGCGCAGCCAGGCGGGACTCAGGCGATGCGCATCAACCGGCGCTTCACCAGCGAGGGCATCAATGCTTGCCTGAGTAGGATCGAAGGCGGGTGTTTTCATATTAAGGAGAGGCTGAATAAGAACCTATCTCGTTAGGTCGATGGCAAGGCGGCAGTACCGCAGGCAGCACAACTGTACGACAAGGTACTGCCAACGCCGCAAGCGGCCTAACGAGATAGGTTCTAAATCCACGTTTTATGGCGAGCCAGCCTAGCTGTGCGACGCGGGGATCAGAAAAATCAAGGGATTGGCGCGAAGACCGTGCCACAAAAATTTCTGAGTTTATTTAATCAGTGCTTCCTTGGGCAAAGAAAAAGGGCACACACGGTGCCCTTTTCAGGTGACGCGAATGCCTGATTACTCCGACGCCGCAGCCGTAACGCGACGGTTCGGCAGCTTCTCGCGAATACGTGCGGACTTGCCCGAACGCTCACGCAGGTAGTACAACTTGGCACGACGCACATCACCACGACGCTTGACTTCGATCGATGCGATCAGTGGCGAGTACAGCTGGAACGTACGCTCAACGCCCTCACCCGAGGAAATCTTGCGAACGATGAAGTTCGAATTCAGGCCACGATTACGGCGCGAGATGACGACACCTTCATAAGCCTGCACGCGCTTGCGGGTACCTTCAACGACGTTGACATTCACGATCACGGTATCACCGGGTGCGAATTCAGGAATGTTTTTACCCAGACGGGTGATTTCTTCTTGCTCGAGTTGCTGGATCAGATCCATTTTTAAGCTCCTTGACCATCTTGCCGGCGCCTTGTGATGCTTGCCCGGTAGAGGATGG
>JAIXXZ010000110.1 GCA_027490465.1 Oxalobacteraceae bacterium | reverse complement strand
ATTGCCATTGAAACTGAAGTTGCCACCGACACGAAACACGGCGGGTTGACTGCTGACGACCTGACTACGAATGGGGCTGCCTGTCAGGGTGTACCAGGTGTAGTCCTCGAAGGATTCTTGTCGCCCTTCTGCGCTGCAGTTGACAAAGCCGCTGGTGCCCAGATTGCTGCATTGACTGCTGAGATACATCGAGCTGCTGCGGACTGGCTGCACGCGCTGCACATTGAACTCTGCCTCAGTGACCTGATCAATCTGGAGGTGGGTGTTGCGGTTGACCAGTGCAATAGCCTGAATGAACACATCGCCCAGCACGTCGATGGTGGCGGAGTCATTGTTGATGCGATTGGCGAAACCTGTGACGGTGTAGCGCGTCTGGCCGGTGGTGGGGTCGGTGATAGTCTGGACCGTCCGACCGACGGCGAGATCGCCACCACTCAAGATCAGCGCACCATCTCGGTTCTCCAGTGTGCCTACTCCCAGCGTAATTGCATTGCGGGCCGCAATCACAGGGGCGCGAGGGATGTCGTTCACGGTCTTGCCGGCATTGATCAAGGTGTCGGCTTGCAGGACCAGATGGTCGCCATAGATCCGACCATCAATGAGATTCTCGATGCGGGAACTGTTGATGACGACGGTCTGTCCGTCGATCAATCCACGGGGCGGTGTCGAGTTGGTCGTGCTGGTGGTGCTATTGTTGTTCGTGGTGCTGCTGGTATTCGTTAAGGCCTGCGCCGTGATCGACAGCCTCTGCTGGCTCGCTATCGTGCCGGTGTTGGTGAGCGTGCTGTTTGTGTCTATCGTGGCGCTCCGCTGCGCAGTGATGACGCCCGAGTTATCGATGGCACCTTCGGTCTTTATGGTCAAATCAGGAGCAGTTATCTTGCCCTTGTCCTTCACACTCAAGATGCCATTGCTGTCCAGCGTTAGCTGCTGCGTCGCTAACAATGTGCCGTCGTTTCGTACCCCCAGACCGTGTTCGCTGCCCACCAAAAAAATATGCCCGGCATACATGCCGCCCAGATAGCCCACGTCCAGTGCAAATACGGGCGTGGTGTTGTCCTTCGTTTGACTGCCTGCGGTGCTGATAGAGAAATTCTGGGGGAATGGTGAAATGATGATCGACTTGATATCGACTGGCTGACCATTGCCATCAACCGTAATGTCATTAGTACCGGTGACGATGTTTAATCGTTTGGCCCAGAGGCTGGCGTTGATTTCTGCGCTGCGGGTGAGAATGGTGAGAGCGTCTACTTGTCTGCCATCCAGACCCAAGCCTTCAATCTGTACCTGACCGCCATTGACGCGATAGCCGTCAAGATTGCCACGACTCAGTACTGGTGTGCCTGTGGTCAGTGTGGCTTGGGGGGTGTTGATAAAACCGCAGCCATCACACGTGATACCCGCCGGATTGGCGGTGATGACTTGGGCGCGGCTGCCGGCGACTTCGATCCAGCCGTTCAAGTGACTGGGATTGGTGCTGTTGACTTCGTTCAGGATGACGCGGGCGCTGCCCGTGGCCAGCCAGGGATTGCCCTGCACCCAGCCACCAAGCTGGGTTGTTATATCGGTGCGGCTATTGTTCAGAATGGCGCCGTTTCTATCGACATCGAATTGGCTGTAGCTGTTACGTGAAACACCGGCGGCACTGGGAGTTTGAATGTTAACTAAGGGGACACCATTACCGGCTTGCAGAATGGTCGGGCGTTGATCGGCAGGTGCATTCGCATCGACTCGGATTTGGGCGTTTACCTTGATCAGTAAAGCAGGAATCAGGAACGAGAGAAGAAATACGAATAGCGAACAACGACGCATGAACAAACACTCCTGCTCAAGGAAAAAAATTCGGTGATAGTGATGACGCGACTAAATGCGATTCAATGCGATTCAATGCGTAGTCGCGCAAAGGTCGGAGGAGTTTTTCAGGAGGAGATTTGACTGTCCAGATGAAATTTCTGGATGCGTGTTTTTAGAAACACTTTTGACATACGGCCAAGTGGTATTTGGCAGCGCTGCTGTTTCAGTGACAAACTCTACTGAAACATTTTTTTTATTAGAGATTCACGATATCGATCTATGTGAAAAATACTGACGCGATATCGAATCAGGGAGACCGATTATCGAATTTTCGAAAATGAGAAAGGTTTTTAGCGTGAGTGCGTATGGTTTTCTGCGCAAACGCTGTATGGGATTAGCTGTCTAATCATCACACCTTGCCAAACTCCTCACCCATTTCCTGACTACGTTTTGCAGCCGCCTGCAAAGCAGCAGCAATCGCTTCACCCACGCCTGCGGCCTGCATGGACGTAATCGCGGCATGCGTTGTGCCACCCTTAGAGGTCACACGCTCGCGCAAAACGCTGGCCGAGTCTGTCGATTGCGCAGCAAGCGCAGAGGCGCCCGTGAACGTTGCCAATGCCAGCGCATAGCCCTGCTCTGCCGTCAGACCCAAGTCCACCGCTGCCTGTTGCATCGACTCCAGAAAATAAAACACATACGCCGGCCCACTACCCGAAATCGCCGTCACGGCATCAAGCTGGCTTTCATCCTCCAACCAGACGGTTTGTCCCACTGCCTGCAAGATGGCATTCGCTGTCTCGCGCTGCCGAGGCGATACACCCATGCTCGCAGTCATGCCTGTCACACCTTTGCCAATCAGCGCGGGTGTATTGGGCATGGTGCGCACAATCGCCTGATGACCATTCAGCCAGCGTGATAAATCAATAGCGCGTATGCCGGCTGCAATCGACAAGACCAATTGCCCACGCAGATGCGACACCAGACTGCTCGCGACCTCACGCATCTGCTGCGGCTTCACCGCGAGCACCAGCACATCGGCAGCGGCCACTTCACTGCCGGGCGCTGGTGATGTCTGCACCCCAAACTGTGCAGAGAGCGCAGCCAGGGCATCGGGATTGACATCCACCACATGAATATTTGCAGCAGCCGTCAGCTTACCGGCCAGGCCACCGATCAGTGCCTGCGCCATATTGCCGCCGCCAATAAAACAGATCTTCAGATTATTTTGCATAGTCACGTTGTCCAAAAATTGCAGTACCTATTCTGACCATGGTTGCGCCTTCGGCAATCGCAGCGACCATGTCGGCTGACATGCCCATAGAGAGCGTGTCAGTGTCAATGCCGGCCTCTCGCAGTTGCTGTGCGAGCTGACGCAGCTGGATAAATGGCGCACGCTGGCGTTCAGCGTCCTCGGTCGGCTCGGGAATCGCCATCAAGCCGCGTAACTGAAGATGCGGCATCACTGAAACAGCCCGTGCCAGTGGCAACAAGTCGTCGGGTGACACACCGCTTTTACTGTCTTCTCCGCTGACATTGACTTGCAAGCAGATCTGCAGAGGCGGTAAATCGGCCGGACGCTGATCAGACAATCTTTGTGCGATTTTCTCTCGATCGACCGCGTGCACCCAATCAAAATTTTCGGCAATGGGACGCGTCTTGTTGCTCTGTATCGGCCCGATAAAGTGCCACTCGAGTGCCAGATCGGGGCGCGCTTCGCTAATGGCAAGCTTCTTGTCCAATGCCTCTTGCAGATAATTTTCTCCAAAGGCTCGTTGCCCGGCATCAGCGGCCGTAATGACCGCATCGGGGCCAAAAGTTTTGGAAACGGCAATCAGCAGCACCGACTCCGGTGGGCGCGCAGCAGCCCGCGCCGCTGCCGCGATAGCTTGCCGAACTTGATCGAGATGGGCAGAAATAGACATAGGGCGCTATTATCCCTCATCGTTTGAATGTCCCGGCGCGCCCGCCGCGCGCACCCACAGGAGAGACCATGAGCAGCATTTACGACATCACCGCTAACACCCTGACTGGCGAGCCCCTGAGCCTGTCCGCATTCAAGGGCAAGGTTTTACTGATCGTGAACACCGCCAGCCATTGCGGCTTCACCGGACAATATGAGGGACTGGAAGCGCTGTACCGACAATACAAAGATCAGGGGCTAGTCGTATTGGGCTTTCCGTGCAATCAGTTCGGCGCCCAGGAGCCGGGCAGCGCCGCTGAGATTGGCGCCTTCTGTGAAAAAAATTATGGGGTCAGTTTTCCCATGTTTGAGAAGATTGATGTGAACGGTTCGAATGCCCATCCCTTGTTTCAGTTGCTCAAGAGCGAGGCGACTGGTGTCCTAGGTACTGAGGGCATCAAATGGAATTTCACGAAATTTCTTGTAAGTGCCGATGGCACTGTGCACTCGCGGCATGCTCCGACTGCAAGCCCTGAATCTTTGGCGCCGGTCATAGAAAGTCTTTTTGTAGTGAATTAGAGCTGGTCTTGTCGGGTCGCGAGCGGCGTTAATAGGCCTCGCAGAGCACACTCTATTTTGAAAATCAGTATAGATTAGGGGAATGCAGTGTGCCGCACGAATTCCCTGATACATCCTTTCCATAGACCTAAAACATAAGTTTTTCATTTTTAAAAAACGCCCATTCCTAAAACGATGGGTGTTTTTATATTCAAATATCTAATCACAGCTCATCATTGAATCATTTTCAAATATTTTTTAAGGCCTTCTTAAATTTAGGCCAAAGCATCCAGCGACTTGCTGTTGAAATCTGAGCAATGATGTACCTCAATGCTGTTTGCATGAATCGGCAATCTTGACGCCAGTCAAGACACTCCCTTGAAGTAGAGCCCACATAAGCGAGGAATTATTTCGAGGAGGTAAGCCGCCACAACCTTAGCCAAAACAGGTTTTCTTAAAATTATTCACTCATCGCCCTGTGTTTTCGCAATTACAGCTCCTGCATGCCTGAACCAAAAAAAAAACTGCGCCACACAAACCTCGTATCAACTAATTTTCGTTAGCAGCACCTGATCATGTGTTCGCTCATCGAACAGAATAGCAATCTACGGGGAGACAAATGATGGACCAGCAACAATATTCGGAATTATGCCGGAGCACCTGCCTGGCCTTGGAAATACCCGATACAGAATGTTTGACCAATGAGGGGTTTTTATTTATTGACGACATCAGAATTCAAATGATGTTTGATGATGTTTTTTCAAATGATTGCATTCTTTGCATTATCGATATTGGAGAAATTCCGTCCTTTTTGAAAGAAAAAATATTTGAATCGCTGTTGATGCTTAATTTTTTAACTGGGGGAAAAACGACGGGTGTGTATGCCATAGATCCAATCAGCCAACGCGCTTCTTTTGTGGTCACCCTGATCAATCCGGATAGCTTGAGTGCATCTGACCTGGCTGATTTATTACGTCGCTATGCGAACCGCAGTTTGCAACTGCAGAAAACTCTATTTAAAAATGGCGAGCTAAGCCTTCCGCTAGATAGCGACGTCGAGGCGCCAAATTCTCTCAATGTAAAATTTCATCTGGCGTGAGGAAAACATGACACAAGCCACCGCACTGCGCAGAACTTACACCACTAAGCACCCAAATGATGATGATAGCGTGATCATCAGTTCTGCCAGCAGCTCTACCAGAAGCTCTACCAGCAGTTATACCAGCAGTCCTACCAGCAGCGAATCAGAGAGTGAAAAAAAAACTTATGCGTCTGAAAAAAAATCGATCGAAAATTTTATAAAAAATACTAGTAATACAGAGGCTGGGAAACTCAAAAAAAAATCTGAATCAAAAACATCAACTCAAAATTCAACCGGATCACGCGCTAGTCCATCACCTGAAGATGATAAAAAAAATATCGAATTTATTGAAAAACTGAAAAATCATAAAGATACAAAAACAAGCAAGAAAGATCTCGTCGAAGAATTCATACGCAGTAACGCAACCGAAGCATTTATGCGCGATATGAATAAAATTTCCGACAAAGAAATTGCTCGTTTAAAAGGCAACAAAGCGGCAAAATGGCTATCAATATTCGCCAGTGGCTCCATTTCTCAAAACACTTCGTTCTTTTTGGCATCGGAAATTGCCATAGCGACAAATCAACCATGGCTTTTCCCTACTTTGTCGATGGTTCTAAGCGAGGGGTTGTCTGACAAGGCCGCAGCCCTGACACGGAGAACCACATTCGGAACGAATGATGCGAAAAATCTCTACCGAAAACAACGCCTTATTGCCCGGGCTATTGGCGACATGATTCGCCAGTGCGGCGGCCTGAAGCCTGAAGCAAAGTACAGAAGTAACAACCCTGCGCATAAAGGTCAAAAATTTACTGCATGGGACGCATTGTGGAGCGATAGCGATCGATTCCTTACGGTTTCTGCTCATAACATGATTAACCGCGGCGTGCCCTTCCTTTGTTTTACTGGCACTTACTTAGTCAGGGATTTCCTATTGCAAGGAATGCTCAAAGGTGCACCGGGGTGGCAAACACTCTTATTGCGCTGGGGTTCCGGCGTTATAGCCGGAGGATCGACGGCACTTTTAAATCAATTCATTACGTCGAATAACAAAGATGCGACAGAAACTCCCGGCTACAGTACAAGCTATTGGCACGCAAAAGAAACCTACCTGCACAGCGTTAGGCAGGATATTCGAGATAGATTAAACGAAGCAAAAAAATTAGATGATCCCACAACGAAAACTAAGCTTGAGAATTTGTTACTGGACTTGGATAAAAAAATTCAGCGCGAGATCGGAGTAGCTGAACTCAAAAAATCCATATGGACTGCGATTCCTGGGGAGATAAAAGCATCAGCACACAGGTCTCGGCCCGAGGATAGTCTCGATCCCGACGTACCAGGAACTCTTGCACAGTCGATACACAGCGCATGCGGTAAATTTATTTCTCTGATTTATTTCACTTACATGTTGGATCAAGCCATGAAAAGTGAAAATAAATCGGATTCATTTTCTTCTTATCCAGCGCTAAATTTTGTTTTTCTACCTTTTGCTCTTATCTTGATGGGATTCATGTGGAAAGATGATCTTCAAATAGTTAGTCGCACTGGTCATGCCGTAAAAAAATCTATTCAAGATGTCACTATAGGACGCGCCGCATATCAGGAAAAACACGCGAAACCATTGGATGATGTTACGACTAATATACCCGAGCACATCAACGCCAAAGGTGGTGATGACAACGAAAATGATGCAGATAACCGGATTGCAAGTGGTCCTAAGGTTAAGTTCGCCGATAAATTATCAGAAGAAATACTCACTGACAGGGAACGAGAAAAACGTGACAGAAAAACTGAGCGCGAAAAAAAAGAAGAGGCGTCTGAAACTGCATCCTACTCCAACAAAAATCAAGGAAAGATGTCTGGGTCAACCGACAGTAATAACGATGATGACTCATCTGAAGATGGCCCAAAATCATCTAGAAGTACGAAAACAGCGGCGGCAAACTTATTGCACTCAAACCAACACAGGATAATTGAGGGATTTGGTGAATCTAGCAGCAGCGAATACACCTAATCGAAACGGCAATCCTGATTAGGCGATGACTATCCGAGGCCGGGTATGGATACCGGCTTCGGACTTCATTTCTCAAGAGCGCTGTCGATCAACTCTACCCAATGCCGCACAGGCGTATCGGTACCTGACTGCAAATGCGTCAGGCAGCCGATATTGGCTGAAACAATCTCATCAGCATGAGTCGCCTCAAGATTTTTTAGCTTGTTATCGCGCAGCTGATACGACAGCTCAGGCTGCAACACTGAGTAAGTACCCGCCGAGCCACAGCACAAGTGGCTGTCGGCACAGAGCGTTACATCAACGCCGACAGCGCGCAGCACGCCCTCGACTTTGCCGCGAATTTGCTGACCATGCTGCAGCGTGCAAGGCGGATGATAGGCGACGCGTTTTTTTACTTTCACTTTGGCGACAAGCTGCTGCTCGAACGCTGGCATGATTTCCGAGAGGTCTTTGGTCAATTCAGAAATACGTGCAGCACGTGACGCGTACGCCGGGTCATGCGCGAGCAAATGTCCGTATTCCTTGACGGTGACACCGCAACCTGAGGCTGTCATGACGATCGCCTCGACACCAGCTTCTACATGCGACCACCAGGCATCGATATTGCGCCGCATGTCATCGAGTGCGCCGTCTTGATCATTCAAGTGATGACGGATCGCGCCACAGCATCCTGCCTTCGGTGCAATGATCAGCTGCACTTCCAGTGCATCGAGCACGCGCGCAGTCGCTGCATTGATATTCGGTGACATCGCCGGCTGTACACAGCCATCAAGCAGCAACATTTTTCGAGCATGACTGCGCGACGGCCAGACACCTGACGGTCGCGCTTGTGGCACTTTGTTCTTCAACGCTAATGGCAACAAGGGGCGCACCAGCTGCCCCAGCTTCATGGCCGGGGTAAACACCGATTTGCGCGTCAAAGTTTCACGGAGCGCCGTGCGTACCACCTGCTGCCCCAGCGGGCGTTGCACCTGCTTCTCGACGATGCCGCGACCAATATCTACCAAGCGGCCGTACTGCACACCCGAAGGACAGGTACTTTCGCAGTTACGGCAGGTCAGGCAACGATCCAGATGCATCTGCGTTTTTTCTGTCGCCGCTTTACCCTCAAGGACTTGCTTGATCAAGTAGATACGGCCACGCGGGCCATCCAGCTCGTCACCCAACAGTTGATAAGTAGGACAAGTCGCGGTGCAAAAACCGCAGTGCACACAGCTGCGCAGAATGGCATCAGCCTCCTGACCTTCAGGGGTGTCCTTGATGAAATCTGCGAGATTGGTTTGCATTGAATGAACAGTAATCAGAAATCAGGATACATACGGTGCGGGTTGAAAATACCCGCCGGATCGAAGCTGGCTTTCAGGCGCCGATGAATGTCGGCCACGGGTGCTTTAAGTGGATGAAACACGCCGACGGATTTATCACCACCACGGAATAAGGTCGCATGACCGCCTGCTGCTTCGGCAGCTGCGCGAATGGTCTTTGCATCGGCGCTGGTTTTAAGCCAGCGCTGCGCGCCGCCCCATTCCGTCAATGTCTCACCCGGCAACTGCAATACCGGCGTCGTGCTGGGTACGGACAAACGCCACAAGCCCTCGGTCGAATCTGCAAAAAAAGCCATCTGATGTTCGCGCAACTGATCCCAGAACGTATCTGCATCAACCAACACTTCACCACCCATTTTGAGGATGGCCGCATCGACAGCCGCTCGCGCGCCAGACAAACGCACCGTGAGCCTGCCCTGGTACCAGCATGAAGCCGAGATCGGTAAAGGCTGACCACCCCAGACATTGATTTGATGCAGCGCTTCGGTTTCCGTCATTGAAAATTGCAAGGACTGCTGCGCCACAGGTTTGGGCAACACCTTGACCGAGACTTCCAGAATCAGACCCAGCGTGCCGAGCGAACCGGTCAGCAATCGAGATACATCGTAGCCAGCCACGTTTTTCATGACCTGACCACCGAAGTGCAAGACCTCGCCACGGCCATCCATCATCACCGCGCCCAATACAAAATCACGCACAGCACCCACCGCCATGCGGCGTGGGCCAGACAAGCCAGCAGCAACGATGCCACCGATGGTAGACATGCCATCAAATCGCATAGGCTCAAAAGCCAGCATCTGATTGTGCGCCGACAGTGCCTTGCCAATTTCACGAAGATTAGTACCGCAGCGCGCGGTAATCACGAGTTCAGTCGGATCGTAATCGACGATGCCGGTATAGGCCGTGGTATCAAGCACCTCGCCCTGCAATTGCTGGCCATACCAGTCTTTGGTGCCATTGCCACGCAAACGCAATGGCGATCCTGAATTACTTGCCGCGACAATACGGTCTCTGAAGCCTGCTAATACTTGTTCCATTTTTTATTCAGCCCGCATCAGAATCGTGGCAGATCAGCGAACTTCAGCTGGCCGTGGCGTACATGCATCTTGCCGTACTCGGCGCACCGATGCAGTGTGGGTATCGCCTTGTCGGGATTGAGCAGGAAAGCAGTGTCGAACGCACGCTTGACACCAAAAAAGGCTTCGCGCTCGGTCGCAGAAAACTGCACGCACATGGAATTGATTTTTTCAATGCCAACACCATGCTCGCCGGTGATGGTGCCGCCGACCTCTACACACAGCTCCAGAATCTCGGCGCCGAATTTTTCGGCACGATCAAATTCACCCGGCGTGTTGGCATCAAACAGAATCAGTGGATGCAAATTGCCATCGCCTGCGTGGAAAACATTCGCACAGCGAAGCTCGTATTTTTTTTCCATCTCGGCGATGCCCAGCAAAACTTTGGCCAGATGCTTGCGCGGTATCGTGCCATCCATGCAGTAATAGTCGGGCGAAATACGCCCGGCCGCTGGAAATGCATTTTTACGACCTGACCAGAATTTCAGACGCTCGGCCTCATCACGCGATACGGCAATCGCTGTGGCACCCGACGCTTTGAGTACCTCGGTCATGCGCGCGATTTCTTCTTCGACTTCTTCCGGTGTGCCATCTGACTCGCACAGCAAAATCGCTTCAGCATCGGTGTCGTAACCCGCTTTAACAAAGGGCTCCACCATGCGCGAGCTGGTTTTGTCCATCATCTCCAGACCAGCGGGAATGATGCCCGCGGCAATCACATCGGCCACGGCATTGCCGCCTTTGACCACATCATCAAAGGACGCCATGATCACGCGGGCCAGCTGCGGCTTGGGTACGAGCTTGACGGTGATTTCCGTAGCCACACCCAACATACCTTCGGAACCAATAAAAGCCGCCAGCAAATCGAGGCCCGGCGCATCCAGACCGGCGTTGCCCAACTCGACGACCTCACCTTCGATGGTGACCATGCGTATGCGCAGTACGTTATGCACCGTGAGACCGTATTTCAGGCAATGTACGCCACCGGAATTTTCTGCGACATTGCCACCGATCGAGCAGGCGATCTGCGACGAGGGATCCGGCGCGTAGTAGAGCCCATGCGGTGTGGCCGCCTCGGTGATCGCCAGATTGCGCACGCCCGGTTGCACCACCGCAGTTCGCGCGTGCGGGTCAAGCTTGAGAATGCGATTCAGGCGCGCGGTGGACAACACCACGCCGTCAGCAATCGGGGTCGCACCACCTGACAAACCAGTACCTGCGCCACGCGGCACGATCTGCACATTCAGACGGTGGCAGACCTTGAGCACGGCGATAACCTGCGCCTCGTTCTCCGGCAGAGTGACAATCATCGGCAACTGACGATACGCCGACAAGCCATCGCACTCATAGGGACGCGTGTCTTCTTCGTTGAACAGTACCGCATGTGCGGGCAACTGCTCGCGCAAGGCGGCCACCACCTCGCGCTGACGAGAGAGGGAAAAAGCCGCTTCAGTGGGAGCATTCATCGGGAATCCTGGTAAAGCGCGCGGCAACACAGCCCGCAAACTAAAGGACGCTAGTGTAACGAAAGGCTACCTGCGAAAGTCCCGATTTGACCGGATTTCCGCTGAAAAGCTTTGACGTGACCGATGAAAGTTTTTAGCTGGCAGGCTAGCACCTGCAAAAGCATGGCCATGATGACCAGTGAGGGCCCTGCAAAAAGGACATTGGCACGCCACATTCTGTTAAATGGCGCTCATGCTGCCCCGCTACAAAGAGCGGGCTAATAATCAGGCGCTGCGGAAAGTCGCCTGAGTCCACTGCAAAAAAGCGGCCACTTCCGGACGCTCGGCGGCCTGCTTTTCATACACCACGTAGTAAGCATGCGGCGGCGTCGCTGTCTGCATGTCAAACAGACGCACGATCTCGCCACTGTCGAGCAATTCACGCGCGAAGTGTTCGCGGGTCAAACCAATGCCATGGCCACGACGCACAGCTTCCAGCAACAAACCGAGATCATCGACCCGCAGCCCGGTACTGGGCTCAGACCAGTCAAGACCGGCAGCCTCGAACCAGGGTTGCCAAGGCTCAAGCGCCGATCGGATCAATGTCGCCTTCTGCAAATCTTCCGGTTTGCTGATATCCCCTACCTTGCGCAGATAGTCCGGGCTCGCGACCGCAAAGGTAGGCTCCGAAAACAATTTTTCGCATTGCAGATTCGGGTATTTGCCTGGCCCGAAACGAACCTCGACATCGCTCTCACCCAATGCGAGGTCATACAGCGGCACCGATAAATAAATTTCGACCGCGATATCGGGATGCTCTTCGGTGAATGACGCCAGCTTGGGTACGAGCAAATAGCGTGCAAAAGTTGGCGGCACCGTGATTTTGATACGCGGCTGCACTGAAGCAGCGCGGCGCGGCATCGGAAAATCAGTGAGTGTACGAAGTGCCTGACGCACAACGTCCAGATAGCGCCGTCCAAATTCCGACAAACCGACGTTACGACCATCGCGCAGAAACAAGCGCTCGCCTACGAACTCTTCCAGCAAGCGAATACGATGCGAAAGCGCCGATGGGGTAATGCAGAGCTCTTCTGCCGCCAAGGCGAAGGAACCGTGCCGCGCTGCTGCCTCAAACGCTGAGAGCGCGTGGACCGGTGGGATGCGTGTTGCCATGAGTAGGTAATCTATGCTTCAGGAAAGCTGCCAGAAAAATTACCAGCGGAAGATCTTTCCAGGATTGAAAATATTATTCGGATCGAGCGCGTGCTTGATCGATCGCATCATGTCCACCGCATCTTCACCGGTTTCGTGAATCAAAAAGTCGATTTTGTGCAAACCAATCCCATGCTCACCGGTACAGGTACCATCCATGGCGATTGCACGGTGCACCATGCGTTCATTCACGCCTTCTGCACGCGCGATATCTTCAGGATCATTCGGATCAACCAGCATCTGTACGTGAAAATTTCCATCACCGACATGGCCGACGATACCGTGGATGATTTTTTCTTTTTCACAGTCGGCTTTGGTCTCCAGCAGACATTCCGCCAGACGTGAAATCGGCACACAGCAATCGGTCGATATCGCACGACAGCCAGGACGCAATTGCAGCAACGCGAAATACGCATTGTGACGCGCCTGCCAAAGACGAGAACGGTCTTCAGGGCGTGTCGCCCATTCAAAGCCAATGGCTTGGTGTTCATCAGCAATTTGCTGCACCAGTTCCGCTTGCTCTTTCACGCCGTATTCGCTGCCATGAAATTCGAACAACAGCAGAGGTTTCTCAGGCAGCGTGAGTTTGTCGTGCTTGTTGAAGGCTCGCACACCATTTTCATCAACGAATTCAACCCGTGCAACTGGCACACCCATTTGTATCGTCTGGATGACGGTGTTGACAGCACTGGCGATATCGTTAAACGAGCAGACCGCTGCCGAGATGGCTTCGGGCTGCGGATAAATTTTCAGAGTGACTTCTGTAATGATGCCCAGCGTGCCTTCGCTACCGACGAACAAACGTGTCAGGTCATATCCGGCCGATGATTTTTTGGCACGCGTACCCGTCCTGATGATTTTGCCCTCAGCCGTGACAACCGTCAGCGACAAAACGTTTTCCCGCATCGTGCCGTAACGCACCGCGTTCGTACCGGACGCACGGGTGGCGGCCATGCCACCGATCGAGGCATCCGCACCCGGATCGATGGGGAAGAATAATCCGGTGTCCTTGATCTCGGTATTCAATTGTTTGCGCGTCACACCGGCCTGCACCGTCACGGTCAGATCTTCCGGGTTCACGGCAACCACCTGATTCATTTGCGACAGATCGATGGACAATCCGCCCTGCAAGGCCAGAATGTGGCCTTCCAGCGAAGTGCCTGTCCCATACGCAATGATGGGAAAACGGTACTGATTGCACAAACGAACCGCAGCAGCGACCTCTTCCGAGCTGTGTGCAAATACCACCGCATCCGGCAGCATGGGATCGTAAGACGATTCGTCACGACCATGGTGCTCGCGCATCGCCATGGCGGTCGACAGCCGATCTGCGAATACGGCCTTCAGTTCGGCCAGCAGTGCCTCAGGCAGTTCGCGTCTGAGGGCGGAAGGTGGGGCAGGATGGTTCATGGAAGTTTCTCCGTAAGCAATCTATTGTACCCTTTGACTGTTCATCGAACGGCTCAAAATCAGCGAAAAACCTTGTTTTTGCGGCGAGAGGCGGCATTTTCCCGTATCCTGCGCCCCGACTCTTTTATTTTTATCCACTATGGGCAACCGACTTTCCAAAATCGCCACTCGCACGGGGGATGATGGCACCACCGGGCTGGGTGATGGCAGCCGCACCACCAAGGACGCCCTGCGCGTTCAGGCCATGGGTGATGTGGATGAATTGAATTCCCATCTGGGTCTGCTGTTGTGCGAAGACATGCCGGAAGATCTGCGTGAAGAACTGGTCACGATCCAGCATGATTTGTTCGATCTCGGTGGCGAGTTATGCATACCGGGTTTCAGTCTCATCACCGATACCCACGTCATTCGACTCGATACCTTGCTGGCGAAGTACAACGCCACCCTGCCTGTGCTCGCGGAATTCATCCTGCCTGCGGGCTCACGTGCTGCGGCCCAATCTCATGTGTGCCGCACTGTTTGCCGGCGTGCTGAGCGGGCAATTGTCGCACTCGGTCTCGCTGAAGAACTCAACGCGCAACCGCGACAGTATGTCAATCGCTTGTCGGATTTACTGTTTGTATTAGCACGTGTGCTGAACCGCCACGCGGGCGGTGGCGATGTGTTGTGGGAAAAAGGTCGCCAGCGCGCCTAGTTTAACTACGACGCCACGCTTGCCTGATCTGCAAACTGCATCAGCATATGCAGCTGACGGAGCATGAGGTCGGCATAGAGACCGGCTTGCTGTCCCTGCAGCGCTGACGTTCGCAACAGCGACCCACCTGCGACGCTATCGATCTGTTTGAGCGCCCGCCCAAACGCGGCCAGCAAGACCTGTCCTGCCTCGCTCTCGCTGGCTTGCTCATCAAAGCCGGACTGGAATAGCGAAGACGCCGTAATGACCGGCTGCTGCTGGTTCACGGCCGTGAACCACGCCGCCGCCACCTGATCCGCCAGCGGATCGTATAGACCCAGTTGCCCTGTCAGGTGTGCCAGCAACCCCGTCATCTCGACGACCGGCGCGCCGTTTTTCACTTGCGTGTATTCCGCACACTGCGGCATGAGCGTTTCGAGACTAGTAGCCAGTGTCATTTCCATCTGTTCTCCCAGCGCGACCAGCTTTTCGACCTGCAGCTTGACGAGTGCCACCAGGTTCGCCTCGACTTGCGTGCTCAAATTATTTCCCTGATACGGGTTCCAACCAGGCGACCAAGATTGGATCCAGACACCCAGCCCGGTCAGCAGGCCGACGATACTGCTTGTTTTTTGAGCAGCACTGAGTTCACCACCTGTACCGGCCAACACCTGCCACAGCTTATCGGAGGCATGCAACTGTTCATTCAGCAGCAGCATAATCGGGCTGCAAATTTGCATTGCCTCGCCTATGTTGACTAGCTCGGCAGAGACTGAAGTGTTTGAGTTTATGTGCGGCAGAGATGAGAGGGACGAGCCGTAGAGCGCCTCCAGCGTCACGGTATCGGCGACGAAACCCGGCTTTAACAATGCGCGGTGTCGACGCATGTCACCTAGTAGCGGAGACGGCGTACCTTGCATGTTGTGCGGTTCGCCACCATAAGCGAGCAGCAGTTCAAGCGCAGGCATATTCCCTTGCTCGATAGCCGTTACCGTCGCGTTCTTGGCGTGCGTACCGCGCAAATTGACTTGGGCGCCGCGTTCCAGCAATAACTGGAGCATGTCTAATTTATTGAAGGCTGCGGCCTGCATGAGAGCAGTACGACCGTAACGATCGACGGCATCGATGTTAGGCGCGATATCCAGTAACGTCTTTACTATCCACACATTGCCGCCCACCACAGCATGCATCATCACCGTTTGACCGCGATTATTTATCGAATGGATAGCCGCACCGGCATCGAACAAGAGCCTGAACATTTCGGCATTACCCCTACGTGCCGCTTCCATCAGTGGTGAATTACCGGCGTGATCGGCAGTATTGACGTTGACGCGCAAAGCCAATAGCAACCTCAGCATCTCGACTCGACCCCATCCGATGGCATGGGTCAGTGCCGTCTCGCCATTGCTAGTTCGGGCATGGATATCAGCACCCAAGCTGACTAAGGTATCCATAATCGCCTCGCTGCCTCCTTTGATGGCGTACATCAATACCGTTTCGCGATGACAGGCTGTGGCATGAATATCCGCTCTTTTTTTGATTAAAAGATTAAACACTTTTTCATGCCCGAGCTCAGCGGCGAGCATCAGTGCCGTTAGGCCTTTATTATTAGAAGCGTTGATGTTGACACCCAGGGTCAGCAGCTGCTCCACCATTGCCACATTTCCCTTTTTGGCTGCATAGGTCAGCGCTGTATTACCTTCATTGTCTGCCGCATGAATATTTGCGTTAGCTCTGAGTAACAGGGTAAACAATTCCTCATTACCGCTCTTCACCGCGTGCATCAGGGGTGACGTGCCCGAGCCATTGGCAATATTGACGTCAGCGCCCCAAGCCAACAGCAGCTTCGCTTTTTCAAAATTTTCGTAGTCAACGGCACAGATTAGTACCGTTGTACGAGGGAACTTAAAGAGATTGAAACGGTGATTGATATCGGCACCCAGTTTCAGTAGCTGCTCCAGCATGTCCGTACTTCCATGTAAAGTTGCATAGGCCAGAGCTGTCAATCCATTATCGTCTGTCAAATGAATATTCGCCTTTGCGTTGAGCAAGAGCGAAAAAATTTTATCGTTACCCTCCTCCGCGGCCGTCATAAGTGCCGTCATATCATCGTGTTCGTCTTGTTCGTCAATGTCGGCGCCATGCTCCAGTAATGCACGAACAAGCGCTGTGCTACCCGCAAGAACAGCAAGTACTATTGCTGGAGTTTCCTCACTGTCCTCCACACTAGTTGACGCACCAGCGTCCAGCAAAACCATCGCGGCATCAACGTTACCTTTGCATGCAGCCCTCATTAACGCTGTGTAACCCATGTCATCCTGCGCATTGATGTCGGCGCCACGACGTAACAACTCTCTGACAGTCGCTGCGCTGTCCTTCGCTGCGGCATACATCAGTGCTTTCTTCAGTCCTCGACCCATCACCACACCTGCGTCGAGTAAGTAAATTACTGTCTCGAGGTCATCAGATTGGATGGCTGTTTTAAGTGCCTCACTTGTGAGGGGCGCAGTCGGAATTGCTGGCACTGGCATTGCCATGTCGCCGCGTGCCACTAGTCGCACATCCGGCCCCGCTTCCGGTGGCGGATCAAGCCGGATTTTTTTGGGGGCCCTGTCTTCGCCTTCCATCAGCTCACCCGCTTCTTCGCGCTTGCGCTTTGGTGCGCGGACATCGTCGTCACCGGTATCAATATCCATCTCGTCGCGGACTGCGTCCTGCTGCTGCCGATTGCGCTGCACCATGCGCGGCGCCTGTTCGGGAGGTGCACCCACTGGCGGGTTCTGTGCGGCACGCTGCTGTTCTGCTTGCTGCTGTGCGGCACGCCGCTGCTCTGCTTGCTGCTGTGCGGCACGCCGCTGCTCTGCTTGCTGCTGCGCATACTGCTGTTGGATATTGGGATTGCTTGATGAAGTATTGGAAGAGTAGGGGCTCATGACTGGGCTTTCATAACGATGTCAGGGTTGATGCTTATAAGCAATGCCAAGTTAAGTAACCAAATAAACCCCATCGTTCACCCTGAACGCGCAAAAAAAACGACGCCGAAGCGTCGTTTTTTCTCACCTTTTAAAAACAAGCCACGCAATTTTTCTAGGAGTTATTGACGACCAATCTTGGTTCAGTTTTTCCCAGACGCTGCGTGACCGATGCGGCGATACCTTCACCATCCAACCCGAATTGTGCGAGCAGCTGTTGTGCCTCACCATAGTCGATGAACGGATCCGGCAATCTCAAGTGCCTCAGCGGCTTGATAAAACGCCTATTCTCAACATTGGACCGGGCCGGCATAGCGATAAGCGGTCGTCAGCGTTTGTCGGCGTGCTCAGCGGGCGATTGTCGCACTGGGTCTCGCTGAAGAACTCAACGCGCAGCCACGACAGTATGGCAATCGCTTGTCTGATTTGCTCTTTGTACTGGCCCGCGTGCTGAACCGCTATGCGGGCGGTGGCGATGTGTTGTGGCAGAAAGGTCGTGAGCGCGTCTGATATGGTGACAAGATGATTTGCCCATCTTGAGAAATATTTTTATCTCCACGTGATCGGCCATCACCATCGACCCCAATGGCAACCAAGCGATAGAGATTCACTGCTAGTTCCGTTTTCCGCCTCAAAGTTGGGCGTGACGGTGACCTTGATGTTTTCCCTGTCTCTCGACGAGTCGTCTTCCAACATGCGTCAGTCCTGACCGGATTCGCACCAGCCGTCAGGTAATTTCCCTCAATCCTTCGGTGAGACGCCATCGCGTCGTCGGGCGACGATGGCATCGCCCCCTTGCTTCTTGAACTTATTTGCCGTCGTAGTTACGAAGTTGTACCTTAATTGCGCATCTTCAGACGATTATGAAACGAACGACTACGACAACTTTTCATCAGCCGAATAACACCGACATTCCTGCTGATGATGCGGGCAACGATAACGCAAGTAACAATCCCGGTCCTCAGCGCGTGGCACCAACGATGTATGTTCCGAATGCCACACCTCATCCGATGGGAGCTGCCGGACAACCGCAGGTAACTGCGATCCAAAGTCTCGGGCTGACAAGTCAGCCGCTCCTGATATCCAGAGGACAGACAACCGTCACACAGAAAACGTCGGGATCAGCACAAAAAAAATCAATGAAAGGCCCCGATATCAACCTTGCCAACAAAAATGGTCAGACGCGCTTGATGCTCGCGGCTCAAGATGGCAAGCTGCCGGAAGTACAAACCTTACTTTCCAGTGGCGCGAAAATCAATGCCACCGACAATGATGGCTGGACACCATTGATGTATGCCGCGGAAAATGGGGATCTGACGATCGTGCAGGCTTTGCTGAGCGCACCCCGGATTGACATTGATGCCGAGAATATCGACGGAACAACTGCCGTGCTGGTCGCCACGGACCTCGGCAAAGAAGATGTCGTGAAAGCTCTCATCGGCCATGGCGCTAATGTCAACACCCCCGACAATCATGGCTGGACGCCGTTGATGGCGGCCGCGCAAGACGGCTGCCTGACGATCGTAAAGATTTTACTGTGCGCACCCCAGATCGATATCCACGCCAAAAAATACGACGGAATGAACGCCTTGATGTTCGCGGCAGGCAACGACAAAGACGATATCGTGAAAGTGCTCATCGAGCATGGCGCGAACGTGAACAGCACCAGCATAAACGGCAGCACACCGTTGATGTTAGCCGCGCAAAAGGGGAATCTGCCGACCGTACAGGCTTTACTCAGCGCACCCAGGGTCGACATTAATGCCCGGGATACCATCGGAGCAACTGCATTGATGGGGGCGATACGCTTCGGAAAAGACGATGTTGTGAAAGCACTCATCGGCCATGGCGCTGATGTCAACATCACCGACAAGGCCGGCCTGAGGCCGTTGATTTGGGGCGTCAGGCGGGGCTGTCTGACAATCGTGAAGATTTTGCTGAGCGCACCCCAGATTGACATCAATGCCAAAGAAGCCACCGGGGACACTGCCTTGTACGTCGCGGTAACCCAAAAGCATGCGGATATCGTGGAAGCGCTCATCAACCATGGCGCCGATATCAACCAAACCTACGAAAGAATCAAGGCACCGCTTAATTTGGCGTCTCCTGATTTGCTGATTAATTATCTCGCCCAACGGCAGCCAAACGTGGGCGATCTACACAAAGAAGCCACCTGGACCAGCGCTTTTGCGACCTCGGCAATTCCGCCCAAAACAATTGTCAAACACTCAACCGAGTCGCTGGCATTGGATACCCTGGTAGAGCAAGCGCAAATGCAAGGCTATTCGCTGACCCAAATCTCGTTTCAAGTTGTCCGCGACCAGCTACTCAAACAGGAACTGAGCGCTACGCAAATAGTGAAACTCATTAATACGTTTTCCAGCAGTCCCTTCGAAACAGCCCTGGCACAAACTCTGGCCATCGCCATCAAACTCGGGGGCTATCGCACGAATTCAGAACATCAGTTAATTCATAACGCATTGCGAACCTCGCGCTTGATTGGCGACTACGAAAAGAGCAAGTCTCAGCTCAGCCCTGACAATATCAATCGCTGGCAGATGTCTGGCCAAACCTTGCTAACCCGCGCAGCGCAGGCCGGTGACCAGATGCTGGTCAATATGCTGATTAAATGCGGTGCCTCGTATCATCTGCCCGACCAGCATGGCAACAATGCCCTGCACGCCGCCGTCAAAGCCGGCAAGTGGTCGGTTTGTAGCGATCTGCTTGCGCGCGGGGCCAATCCCAACTCAAGCGATCGCAACGGTGTCTCCACCCTGACCTATCTCGCAAAGGCTTTTGCCAAGGGGGATGAGAAGACCGCCACTATCGTCGCGAAATTAATGTCGCCATTACTGGCCAAGGGTTATGGTCTTAACCGTGTCGTCCAAGATCCTGAGGCTGTAGAGCAAAGGCGAAGTACCACGATTCTGGAAATTTTACGAAGTGACCTAAACCGCTATGCCTTGCATCTCGATCTGCTCTATGCCAACAATATCAATCTCGCCGACGATAGAGGCCAGACACCCTTGATGTTCGCCGCGAAAAAAGGCTATCTGGGGAGCGTGCAGGCTTTTCTTGGCGTATTCGGGATCGACATCAATGCAAAAAAAATCGACGGAGAATCTGCCTTATACATGGCGGCGCACCACGGTAAATACGATGTCGTGAAAGCGTTGATTCAAAAAGGCGCCAACGTCAACATCACCACCGACAACGGCTGGACACCGTTGATGGCCGCGGCCAATCAGGGTCATCTGACGATCATGCAGGCTCTCTTGGATAAGAATGCCGATATCAAACAAACCAACGGAGACGGCATGACAGTGTTTGACATCATCGAGCGCAAAGACTCAAATGAAATGAAGGTCAGGCTCCTCGAGTTAGTGCAGAAATACCGGACTTAACGAGAAACAAACGATGGCAATCTGAGCGGCTGATTTCGATGGTCACCAGCAAATCATGGCTCACTGCCATCGGCACCCACGAGTCCGGCGCGATCAAGTGCAAATGTTACATCCAGATTTTGCAGCGCGACATCGTGACTCAGTTGGTCGTAGCCGCGCTGCAGAAAAGTTGAATACATCGCCAACACCGGTTTGAGCCCTTCCCAGGCCAGACCCGCGCCAAAGTTAACTACGATGCTGCGCTTGCTTGATCTGCAAACTGCATCAGCATGTGCAGTTGACGGAACATGAGGTCAGTATAGACATCAGCCAGCTCACCTTGTAACGTTGATGACCGTAGCAGCGTCCCGCCCTCCACGGTATTGATCTGTTTGAGCGCCGCCCCGAATGCGGCCAATAAAGCCGGTTCTACGCCTTCTTCGCTAAAAGCGAACCGGATCGATGTTGCAGGCAACGCATCTGTCCAGGTCGATGCGTAAAAATCTACCAGCTCACTCAAACCCCACCCAAGTTCAAGGTCATTGGATTCAAATTGCTTGCGCTGATCAAGTATGCGCTGTTGGCGTGCACCTATCGCCGCCAAAATCCTTTGCTGTTGATCTTGTAAGGCATCGAACCATGCCGCCGCCACTAGATGAGAAAGAGGGCTGTACAGCCCCAGTTCCCCAGCCAGGTATGCCAGCAACCTTTCATCATCGATGACCAGCTCGCCATTTTTGACTTGCGTGTACTTCTCGCACTGCGGCATGAGCATCTCAAGGCCGATCGCCATTTTCGTTTCCATCTGCTCACCCAGCTCGACCAGCTTCTCAACCTGCAGCTTGACGAGCGCAGTCAGGTTCGCTTCGACATGGACGCTCAAACTCGTTCCCGGGATTTCACTCTTGTAAGGCGTCCAGTCCTTTGGCCAGCTCTTGACCCAGGCGTTTAGCGAGGCCAGCAAACCAGCGATGGCCATCGATTTTTGCGATTGACTGAGTATGCCACCCATGCCCGCCAGCACTTGCATAAGTTTATTAGATCCATCTGGCTGATCACCAAGCTGCCCTTTTATCCTTCCCACAATCGGACTACAGATTTGTAACCCCGTAAATATTTGGGTGAGCATTTCATGTACGGAGTGGGTTGCGCTGATCTCAGACATCGACGAGATAGGGATGCCGTACAGCGCCTCCAACATCATGGCATCAGCGGCGACGCCCGGCTTTAGCAGAGCGCGGCGCTGGCGCATGTCGCTCAGATGCGGAGGTGGCTGATCTGTTAGATCGTACGGTTCACCATCATATGCGAGCAGCAGTTCGAACGCTGGCATGTTCTGTTGCTCGATAGCCATCACCGTCGCGTTATCTACTTGGGTGCCGCGCAAATTGACACTGGCACCATATTGCAACAACAAGTGAAGGATATCCAAACGTTTATATTTCACGGCCAGCATTAGAGCAGTTTGTCCATCATTAGCGACGGCATCGATATTGGGCGCGCAGTTAAGTATCGCCTGCACTACCCACAGATTGCCTCCCTGGACAGCACACATCAGCATCGTTTTATTTATACAGTCCACCGACATGAGGGATGCGCCGGCCTGAAGCAAGAGGCTAAAAATTTTAGCATTGCCTTTCGTTGCAGCTTCCATCAGTGGCGATCTGCGCCAGCGGTCGACAGTATTGACGTCAACGCCCCACGACAGCAACTCCTTGACTATTTCAAGACGATCCCAGCCAATAGCGTTGGTAAGCGCCGTTTCACCATTGAAATTGTGCGCATGAATGTTGGCCCCCAAATTCCGCAGCCACCTCACGATCGTCACACTGCCTCCTTTAATGGCCCACCTCAGCACCGTCTCATTTTGGTAGCCCCTCGCATGAATATTCGCCCCAACTCCGAGCAAGATCGAGAAGATTTCCTCATGCCCCCTCTCGGCCGCCCTCATCAGGGCTGACTTGCCCAACGCATCGTAGATATTGACATCAGCGCCCAAGGACAGCAGTTTCTTGAACATTTCAAGATCTTCATTGTCGAAAGCCAGCATCAGTGCCGTTTGTTTTTCTCGTCCATAACGTTGATTAATATTGATACCCAGGTTCAGCAGCCGCTCCGCCATGTCCACGCGATTCTGACTAATTGCACAGGTGAGCGCTGTACAACCCTTGCGTTTGTCACCATGAATATCTGCCTGCTCTTTGAGCAGGAGCGAAAAAATTTCGTCGTTACCCTGATTCACAGCCGCCATAAGCGCCGTCTCATCATCGTTTGGGTCTTTTTCGTTAATGTCGGCGCCGTGCTCAAGTAATGCCCAAACAATCGCTGCGCTACCCGCACGCACGGCAAGTACTATTGCAGGAGACTCGTTGCCATCAGCCACGCTAGTCAAAGCTCCAGCGCCCAACAAAACCATCGCGACATCAAAGTTACCTTGTTTTGCAGCCCACATTAATGCTGTCATGCGATGGCTATCGAGAGCATTGACATTGACGCCCCGATGTAACAACTCTTTGACAATCGATGTCGCATCATTTCTTGCGGCATAAATTAGCATTTTCTCCAGCCCTCCATCTACCGATGCGCCTTCATCTACCGACGCACTTTCATCCACCGACGTATCTACATGCATTGACACGCCGGCATCCGTCGATACGCCAGCATCCAGCAAGTAAATCACTGTCTGGAGGTCATCAGATCGAATGGCTTTTTCAAGCGCCTCGCTCGTGCGCGGCGTGCTCAGTATTGCGGGCACTGCGAGCGTCATGTCTTCGGCGCGCGCCTCCAACCGAGACTCAGGCGCCGTGTCGGGCGAGGGACTGAGACGTCTTTTTTTAAAGTGTTTTTCCTCGCCCCCAGCTTGCTCAGACTCCTCTCGCTTCCGCTTCGCTGTAGGTAATTCATCATCCCCGCTGTCGATATCCATCAAGTCGGAAGCATTACCCCTCAGCTGCACATTACGCTGCGCCATGCGCGGCGCCTTCGGCGGCGTGGGTATGGGAGAGTGTCGCTGCTCTTGCTGCTGAGAATCTTGCTGCTGTGCATACCAGTCCTGAGGATTAGGGTCGGATGATGAAATATTTGAGTAGAACGGAACCATGACTTGGCTTTCATGAAAATGTAAAGCTCATTACGTATGAGCGAGGTCAAGCCTCAGTAACTGGATAAATAAAATCGATCCGTTCAAATATAAAAAAACGGCGCCGAAGCACCGTTTTTTATTCCCGCCTTGAACCAGGCGATGTAATTTTTTACGAATTGTTCACAACCAACCTAGGCTCCGTCTTGCCCAATCGCTGCGTGACCGCCGCTGCAATACCGTCACCATCCAATCCGCATTGAGCGAGTAGCTGCTGTGCATCACCGTGATCAATGAACTGATCGGGAAGCCCAAGTTGCAGCAAAGGCTTGACGATGCCAGCTGCCGCCAGCGCCTCAGCCACCGCTGAACCAGCGCCGCCCATCACGCAACCTTCTTCGATGGTCACCAGCAAATCATGGCTCGCAGCCAGCTCGGCAACGAGTGCGGCATCGAGCGGCTTGATGAAACGCATATTGGCAACTGTCGCGTTGAGTTTCTCGCCGGCCTGCAGTGCGGGCGCGACCATGGTGCCAAATGCCAGCAGCGCAACCTGCTTGCCCTTGCGACGAATCTCGCCTTTGCCCATCGGGATAACATCGAGTTCAGACGATACTTCAGCGCCGACGCCCGCGCCACGCGGATAGCGTATCGCTGCCGGACCGGGATGACGATAGCCCGTCGTGAGCATCTGGCGGCATTCGTTTTCATCGCTGGCGGCCATCACCACCATGTTCGGTATGCAACGCAGGAAGGCCATGTCGTAATTACCGGCGTGGGTTGCGCCATCGGCGCCCACGAGTCCGGCGCGATCGAGTGCAAATGTCACATCCAGATTTTGCAGCGCTACGTCGTGAATCAGTTGGTCGTAGCCACGCTGCAAAAAGGTGGAGTAAATTGCGAGCACCGGTTTGAGGCCTTCGCAAGCAAGACCCGCGGCAAAGGTTACTGCGTGCTGCTCAGCGATACCAACGTCGTAATAACGCTCCGGATATTTCTGCTCGAATTTCACCATGCCGGAACCTTCGCGCATGGCCGGCGTGATGCCAACCAGCTTTTCATCGGCAGCTGCCATGTCCGAAAGCCAGTCACCGAACACTTGCGTGTAGGTCATCTTGCTGGCGGCGGCGGGCTTGATGCCTTCGGTGGGATTAAATTTACCGGGGCCGTGGTAGAGCACGGGATCAGCCTCGGCCATCTTGTAGCCCTGACCTTTTTTCGTGACCACATGCAGAAACTGCGGACCTTCGAGATTTTTCAGGTTTTGCAGCGTGGGTATCAATGAATCAAGATCATGACCATCAATCGGCCCGATGTAATTGAGACCAAATTCTTCAAACAGGGTTGCCGGTACCAGCATGCCCTTCGCATGCTCTTCGAATCGCTTCGCGATTTCAAACATGGACGGCGGCAGCACGGATTTACCCACGTTCTTGGCCGCTGCATAAAACTTGCCCGACATCAGACGCGCCAGATAACGATTCAGCGCACCCACCGGCGGCGAGATCGACATGTCGTTGTCATTCAGAACGACAAGCATCTTGATGTCATCGTAAATACCGACGTTGTTGAGTGCTTCGAACGCCATACCCGCGGTCATCGCGCCATCACCAATCACGGCAACGGAATGTCGGTCTTCGTGCTTGGTGCGTGCAGCGAGTGCCATGCCCAGCGCTGCAGAAATGGATGTAGAGGAATGCGCGGTGCCAAAGGTATCGTAAGGACTTTCATCACGGCGCGGAAAACCAGACAAGCCATGCTGCTGACGCAACGTTGGCATGCGGTCACGTCGCCCCGTGAGAATCTTGTGCGGATAAGTCTGATGACCGACGTCCCAGACTATCCTGTCTTCCGGTGTGTTGAAGACATAATGCAGCGCAATCGTCAGCTCGACCGTGCCGAGGTTGGACGACAAATGTCCACCGGTCTTGGACACCGACTCCAGCAGGTAGGTGCGCAGTTGGTCAGCCAGTGTTTTGAGTTCAGCGCGCGACAAGCTGCGGAGCGCGGCAGGATCATTGATTTGTTTTAATAAGTCCATAGTGGGTGTCTCAGGTTTTTCTGTGCACGATCAGATCGGCCAGGCTTTTGAGCCGCTGTGCGCCATCCCCAAATGGCTTGAGTGCACTGTGGGCATCCTGCCGTAACTTCTCTGCCAGAGCAAGCGACTCTTCATGGCCGAGTATGGACACATAGGTAGGTTTGTTATCGGCCGCATCCTTGCCCGCGGTCTTGCCCAGTGTGGCCGAGTCCGCAGTGGCATCCAGGATATCGTCCACCACCTGAAACGCCAGCCCGATCGCAGCCGCATAGGCGCGCAGTGCGGCGACTTCGGACGCGCTAAGGGTCTTGCCGGCCATGGCACCCAGCATGACGGAAGCCTCAAGCAAGGCGCCTGTTTTGAGTCTGTGCATCTGCTCCAGTTCCGCGAGCGACAAAACCAGTCCGACCGAAGCCAGATCAATGGCCTGTCCACCGCACATGCCCAACGATCCTGCAGCGCGCGCCAGCGTTGCCAACATCGCAAGCTTGCACTCGGCATCCAGCGACGCACCGGCCAGTACCTCAAACGCTTGCGCCTGCAATGCATCGCCCACCAGCAGTGCCGTGGCTTCGTCGTACTGTTTGTGCACCGTGGGTTTGCCACGACGCAGATCGTCATCGTCCATACACGGCATGTCGTCATGTACGAGCGAATATGCATGAATCATTTCTACCGCAGCGGCCGCGCGCGCCACTGCATCGCGCGGAGCATCGAATAACTCGCCGGCTGCAAAGGACAGCAAGGGTCGCACGCGCTTGCCGCCATCGAGCACCGCATACTGCATGGCTTCATGTAAACGCTGCGGCTGCTGAGTCGCTGGCGGTAGAAAGGAAAGCAGGAAGCCCTCCATGTCGGCCTGCACGGTGGCACGCCAGGCGGCAAAATCCGAGCTCATTCGTCGTCCTCTTCTTCGTGCTCTTCTTCGTCCTCATCCTCGGTAGCGAATGGTTTGAGCATGTCACCCTCGAGCACTTTGACCTGCTTCTCGACGCGTTCAAGCTGAGCGGCGCAGAACTGAACCAGCTCGGAGCCACGCTTATAGGCAGCGACGGACGCTTCCAGCGGCAGTTCGCCGGATTCCATTTTGGCGACCAGTTGTTCAAGTTCCGCCATCGCGGACTCAAACGAGACGGAGACGGGTTCGGCAGCAGGTTTTTTAGGCATGACACAGGTCCTGGATAGGGGTGCCTATTTTAGTGCAAGCGATTTCCCATCCACGAGAATACGCGCCCGGTCTGACCTGAAACGGCTTAAATAATTATCAAATAAGCACCTTTAATCACATAAATCCACCTAAAACTTACCTACCCACGCCGGCAGCGTGATGAAAAAGAGGCAAGCAAGCCTTGTTTTTTCGTCCACCCCACCCCGGACTGTGCCCGCGGGTATAATCCCGCTCTCGTCCAAAAAAGTACTGTTCTGTTTCGATTGAATAGGTTTTTGCGGATTCTTTCTCTCTTAGGTTGGTGAAAATTAATTTGGGGGTGGGGATGTCCGATCTGGCCAGTCTCGCAAAACTCGCGCGATCCACTGCGCAACTTCCGGTAGGCGTTTATTTCGACGACGCTTTGCTGCAAAAAGAAAAAAAGCAGCTTTTCCAGCAAGGGCCGCAATACGCCGGCCATCAGCTGATGGTGCCCAATGTCGGCGACTACGCAGCGCTACCTTGGGAAAACGAAGGTCGTATTCTCGTTCGCAACCCGCAAGGTATCGAATTGATGTCGAACGTGTGCCGGCATCGTCAGGCAAAAATGCTGACTGGTCGCGGCCACGCCGACAATATTGTTTGCCCTTTGCATCGCTGGACCTACGACCTCAAAGGCGAATTGATCGGTGCGCCGCATTTCGGCGAGACCCCCTGTCTGAATTTGTCGACCACGCCACTGCAACAATGGAACAGCCTGCTGTTCGAAAATAATGGCGTGGATGTCGCGGCACTGATGAAAAGCATGTCAGTCACCAAAGACCTCGATTTCGAGGGTTACATGCTGGACCACGTCGAAGTCCACGAATGCGATTACAACTGGAAAACCTTCATCGAGGTGTATCTCGAGGATTATCACGTCGAGCCTTTTCACCCGGGTCTGGGCAATTTCGTCAGCTGCAATGATTTGCGCTGGGAGCTGGGCGAGGGCTATAGCGTGCAAACCGTCGGCGTCAACTCAGCACTGGCGAAGTCGGGCTCGCCGGTCTATCGGCGCTGGCAGGAAGAAGTACTGCGCTACCGTAACGGCGAAGCACCGCCCTATGGCGCGATCTGGCTGACGCTCTACCCCAACATCATGATCGAGTGGTACCCGCATGTACTGGTGGTATCGACGCTCTGGCCCAAAGGCCCGCAAAAAACCACCAACGTGGTGGAGTTCTACTACCCCGAAGAAATCGTGCTGTTCGAAAGAGATTTCATCGCCGCAGAACGTGCTGCTTACATGGAAACTTGTGTCGAGGACGATGAAATCGCCTTGCGCATGGATGCAGGCCGCCGCATTCTGGTTGATCGCGGTGTCAATGAAGTCGGGCCGTATCAGTCGCCGATGGAAGACGGCATGCAGCATTTCCACGAGTGGTATCGCAGCAAAATCGCACTGTGAGCCACGCAGTGATCGATACATTGATCCATAACGTGATCCCTGCAACCGATATGCTGACAACCCTCTGCTGAACCGGGAGCATCCGCATGCAATCGCTGTGGATGCTCTTCGCCAGCTTTGTATTCGCCATCATGGGCGTATGCGTGAAGCTGGCATCGGCAACCTCATCCACCTCCGAAATCGTCATGTGCCGCGGCCTGGTTGGCATGCTGCTGATCGCAGGCTTCGCTCGCATGCAGCGAGTGTCCTTGCGCACCACCCTGCCCTGGCATCATGCATGGCGCGGACTGGTCGGCGTCACCGCACTCTGGTTATGGTTCTTTGCGATCGGCCAGCTGCCACTGGCCACTGCGATGACGCTCAATTATATGGCGCCGATCTGGATTGCAGCCATCGTCTTCACGCTGGGCTGGTGGCATAAACAACGCCGCTTCGAATGGGGGCTGGCGGCGGCGATCATCACCAGTTTTGCGGGGGTCGCGTTATTGCTCAAGCCCACAATTCATGCTGAACAATGGCTGGGCGGTTTGCTCGCGCTGATATCGGGTTTTCTCTCGGCGCTGGCTTACATCCAAGTTAAAAAACTCGGTCAACTAGGTGAGCCCGAGTACCGGGTAGTGTTTTATTTTTCGGTCAGTGGGGTCATCGCCGGTCTGCTGAGTGGGCTCGCCGACAGCTATCTGCGCACCGGTGAGTTTCACATTCTGCACACCCTAAGCAGCACCGATTTTCTGCTGCTCGGATCCATAGGCCTGACCGCGACGATTGCACAAATCGCGATGACACGCGCCTACCGACTTGGCGCGATGCTGGTGACGGCCAACCTGCAATACACGGGTATTGTTTTTTCCAGTATCTGGGGCATCCTGATCTGGGGCGATCATCTGGAGTTATCTGGCTGGCTGGGCATCGTGATTATTCTGGTCAGTGGTGTCGCAGCGACCTTTTATAATGCGCGCAGCAGTATCAAGACTGTAGGCAAATGACCTGATTCATCATCGAGGAGAACCGGATGTCGTACACCACACTGATCTCAGTGACCGAGCTTCAAAAACATCTGGATGATCCTGCGCTCGTGATACTCGACTGTCGCGGAGAGCTGACCGATCCACATGCTGGCGCCGCAGCATTTGCTCTCGGACATCTGCCGGGGGCTCAGCATGCTGATCAGGATGTGCATCTGTCTGACAAGTCACTCGGTAAAGATGGCTCTTTTCGCGGCCGGCATCCGCTACCTTCACCTGAGAGTTTCATTCAAACGCTGCGACACTGGGGCGTCCATCCGCACTCGCAAGTGATTGTCTATGACGGGCATGGTGGCATGTTCGCTTCGCGTGTGTGGTGGATGCTGCGCTGGGTGGGACACGCTGAGGTTGCATTACTGGATGGTGGTCTGCCGGCCTGGCAAGCAGCAGGTGGCGCTATAACGACAACGGTCACGACCAAACCAACGGGCAGCATTACGCTGCAAGCATCATTGGTGCGCACGGTATCGGCTGAGGATGTTTTAGCCAACCTCGAAACAAAACATTCGATCGTATTAGACGCACGCGCCAATGATCGTTTTCGTGGAGAGAATGAAACGATAGACCCGGTCGCCGGACACATACCGGGCGCGCGAAACCGCATGTTCAAAGATAATTTGCAAGCCGATGGTTGCTTCAAACCTGCTGAGGCCTTGCGCGCCGAGTTCAGTGCGCTGATACGCAGCCCTGAGTCCACGATCGCGCAGTGTGGTTCTGGTATATCGGCTTGCCACAATTTGCTGGCGATGGAGATTGCAGGCCTGCCCGGCGCGGCCCTTTATCCGGGCTCCTGGAGCGAGTGGTCTTCAGATCCGTCGCGACCCGTCGCAACGGGGACCGAATGATCGCAGCCACGATGGTGGCTGCCTGATCTCAATGCAAATGAAAACGGTGCGTCAGCACCAGCACGATACCTACGCCCAGCGCAATCAAGACAAACTGGGGAATCGATTCCCGCAAGGTCGCACGGCGCTGCATCTGCGGCATCAGATCGCTGACGGCAATGTAGATAAATCCTGATGAGGCCAGCACCAGCACGTAGGGAATTAGGTGCATGCCATCACCCAGCATGTAGTAACCGACCAGTCCACCGACCACCGCCATCAGACTGCAAATCAGGTTGTACACATAGGCGCGCACTTTGCTGATGCCAGCGTTGAGCAGCACGATGAAATCACCGATCTCCTGCGGGATTTCATGCGCAATGATGGCCAGTGAAGTGATGATGCCCAGCTTGGGATCGGCCAGAAAAGCCGCTGCAATCAGGACGCCGTCGGTAAAGTTGTGCAAACCATCACCGATAAGAATCATCCAGCCGGATTTACCGGCTTCATGTGCATCATGCCCATGCTCGTGATCATGGCCATCACCCTCGTAGTGATGCGAGTGGCGCAGAATCGCGAACTTCTCCAGCAGGAAAAATCCCAGCAAGCCGGCCAGCAGCGTCGCAAACAGCGCATGAATATTGGCTTCGGACTCGAAGGCCTCGGGCAAGGCATGCAATAGCGAGGTCGACAGCATGATGCCGACCGACAGGCTGACCATACGCTCCACCATCTTCGACAGCAGGCTGTACGACAGAAAAGCGGCAGCGGAAATGCTGATCACACCCGCGAGGATGGTGGCCAGCAAAATGGAAGAGAGCGTTGCGTTAATTTTAAATCCCGGTTTGTCTGAAAAGCCCCGCGATTAGACCATAGCCGGCGGGGCCGGGGCAATTCGTCAGATGACGGAGCGAGCCACTCAGTGCGCCACTTCCCAGTTCGCGCCACAGCCCACATCGGCGACCAGCGGCACCTTGAGCTGCGCGACACCGGCCATCAACTGGGGCAGTCTGTCCTTCACCAAAGCGATTTCATGATCGGGCACTTCCAGCACCAACTCATCATGTACCTGCATCACCATCTTCGAACCCAGCTTGTCAGTATCGAGCCAATTCTGGACAGCGATCATCGCCAGCTTGATCAGATCAGCCGCTGTGCCCTGCATGGGCGCGTTGATCGCGGCGCGTTCGGCGCCCTGACGGCGTGGACCATTCGGTGAATTGATTTCAGGCAGCCACAGCCGACGCCCGAATACGGTTTCAATATAGCCCTGCGATTTGGCCTGTTGACGGATATCGTCCATGAACTGCTTCACGCCTGCAAACCGGGTGAAGTATTTGTCCATGTACATCTGCGCCGCCGAGCGCTCTACACCCAGATTACCGGCCAGTCCGAAGGCACTCATGCCATACATGAGACCGAAGTTGATCACCTTGGCCGCACGTCGCTGCTCGCTGTCGACTTGATCCACCGCCACACCAAAAATCTCGGCAGCCGTAGCGCGGTGAATATCCTCGCCTGAAGCAAAGGCGCGCAGCATGCCGGGATCGCCGGACAAATGCGCCATGATGCGCAACTCGATTTGCGAGTAATCTGCCGAAATAATCTGATGTCCAGGTGCCGCGATAAAGGCTTCACGGATGCGGCGGCCTTCAACGGTGCGCACCGGAATATTTTGCAGATTCGGCTCATTCGATGACAAGCGCCCGGTGACGGCGGTGGCCTGACCGTAATTGGTATGCACACGCCCGGTCTGCGGATTGACCATGCGAGGCAACTTGTCGGTGTACGTCGATTTCAGCTTGGACAGGCTGCGATAATCCAGCAGCAGCTTGGGCAAGGGATAGTCTTCTGCCAGTTTTTGCAAAACCTCTTCGTCGGTCGATGGTGTACCGCCCGGTGTTTTTTTCACGACAGGCAGGCCCAGCTTATCGAAAAGAATTTCGCCGAGCTGCTTGGGGGAGTTCAAATTGAAAGGCTGGCCGGCCAGTCCATGGGCCTGCTGTTCCAACGCCAGCAAACGCGTGCCCAACTCAGTCGATTGCGCCTCCAGCAAACCAGTATCGATCAGCACACCATTACGCTCAATCCGTTGCAGCACGCGCGCGGTAGGTATTTCGATATCCTCATAAATGAAGCGCAGTTTTTCATTGGCTTCGATACGGGACCACATCGCCTGATGCAGACGGAGCGTGATGTCCGCATCCTCGGCCGCATACTCGGTTGCACGCTCGATGCTGACTTCATCAAAACCAATTTGCGATGCCCCTTTGCCGCACACGTCCTGATAGCTGATGGTTTTTTTATCCAGCCAGCGCAGCGCGAGACTATCCATATCATGATTGCGATGCGACTCCAGTACATACGACTGAAGCAGTGTGTCATGCACGATGCCCTGCAAGCTCACGCCATGATTGGCGAATATATGACTATCGTATTTCAAGTGCTGACCCAGCTTGGGCTTCGCAGGATTTTCCAGCCAGGGACGGAGCATTTCCAGTACCTGTTCACGCGCCAACTGGTCCGGTGCGCCGGGATAGTTGTGAGCGAGCGGAATGTAGGCAGCGCTGCCTGGCTCAACACACAGCGAAATACCGACCATGCTGGCACGCATGGCTTCCAGCGAGGTTGTCTCGGTATCGACCGCCGTCAGTGCCGCCGCATCGATTTTTTCCAGCCAGTGCTTCAGCTGCACTTCGGTGAGCACAGTCTCGTAGTGAACTTCGGCAGGCGGTTCGGGTAGGGCGTCAGCTGGAAACAAGCCGCCTTGCGCACCACCCTCGGCGCTCTGCGCAGCGACGGCAGAGGCCTGACGATCTGTATTGATCTCACGCAGCCAGGTGCGAAAACCCATGCGCGTGAAAAATTCGCGCAAGGCTTCCTTGTCTTCAGGACGATTGATCAGCTGCTGGCCGATGTCACTCAGATGCGCAGACAAGTCACAGTCACACTTTACCGTCACCAGATGCTTCGCCTGTGGCAGCCAATCCAGCGCACGGCGCAAGTTTTCACCGACCACACCACCGATGTCACTCGCATGCGCGATCACATCATCCAGCGTGCCATGTTGGGTGAGCCATTTCACCGCTGTCTTGGGACCGACTTTTTCAACGCCCGGTACGTTGTCCACCGTATCGCCAACCAGCGTGAGGTAATCCACGATGCGCTCGGGCGGCACGCCAAATTTGGCGATCACACCGTCGCGGTCGAGCTTTTCATTGCTCATGGTGTTGACCAGCGTGACTCGCTCATTGACCAGCTGCGCCAGATCCTTGTCACCCGTCGACACCACGGTATTCAAACCTTGTGATGCCGCCTGTACTGCGAGCGTGCCAATCACATCGTCGGCCTCAATACCTTCGACCATCAGGATAGGCCAACCCATCGCCCGCACCACTTCATGGATGGGTTCGATCTGGCGCACCAGGTCCTCGGGCATGGAGGCTCGATTGGCTTTGTATTCAGAATAGAGGTCGTCGCGAAAGGTTTTCCCTTTTGCATCGAACACGCAGGCAATGTATGCTGCCTCGTAATCTTGCCGCAGCCGTCGCAGCATATTGATCATGCCGTAGATGGCGCCTGTGGGCGCACCCTCTGCATTGCGTAAATCGGGCATCGCATGAAAGGCCCGATACAGATAACTCGAACCATCCACCAGCAACAGGGTTTTATTCATATGGAACGTGACAGGAAAAATGTACCGAGACTGCGGCAGTTGACAAATCTTGAGCGCGCCACATCGCGCAAGGCCAGCGAATCGTGGCAAATTTTCACGATTATGGCAGAGTTTATTGACGCCGCTGAGCGTCTGTCAGAGATCCGACCGGCAGTCTCGATCTTCGGCTCTGCGCGCATCAGCCCCGACAATCCTTATTACGCTACAGCGACAGATATCGCGCGTCGCCTCTCGGATGAAGGCTTCTCCGTCATCACGGGTGGCGGCCCGGGGATTATGGAAGCCGCCAACAAAGGCGCATTCGAAGGAAACTCACCCTCCATCGGACTGAACATCGAGCTGCCCCGGGAACAGACCAGCAATACCTGGCAAAACATTTCTCTGTCATTCCGCCATTTCTTCGCACGCAAAGTCGCGTTCGTAAAATATGCGGATGCCTACGTCATTCTGCCCGGCGGCTTCGGCACCCTGGATGAGCTCAGCGAGGTCATTACCCTGATACAGACCGGCAAGACCCGCCGCATTCCGGTCATTTTGGTGGGCACGACGTTCTGGCATGGCTTGCTGCAGTGGATGCGCGAGCAGATGGCCGCGCAAGGCCTGATCCAATCCGAAGATCTGGACTTGGTGCAGCTGATCGACGAACCTGCGCACATCGTCGAAGCTATTTTTGCCTTTTATGAAGCCCGGGATATCGTACCGGCCGAAACCGAGCAGCCGCAGCATTCCTTCCTCTGAGCAGCCATCGGGTGGTTTGCTAGAATGGCGTCTGGCGCGCAGGGCTTGGCGCTCACTCTCCTTACGGGGCCCTCTCATGAAACAGCATTCATCCGGCTTGCGTCAGTGGCAACGTGCCTGCGTCGGCGCTGCCTTGGCTGCCAGCGTTACTCTGGTGTACGGCGTTACCCTAGAGCCCTTGCCTGATGACAGCTTGCCGGCGGCGGCACCCGATGGCACCACACAAATTACCCAGACCCGCGAACAAAACGCCGTCACCTCGGTGCGGGTGAAGCGTGGCGGCAATGTCTATCATGTGACCCCTGCAGAACAAATTCCTTCGCACGAAGGCGGTGGTCGTGCCGCTCAGTGGGAAATTTTTGAGTTCCGCAGCAAGTCCACCAAGGACCACCCTTCGGCACCGCCGCCACCCAGCCGCTGACCACTACACCACTCAACGCCCGACTTCGGCTGAACCTTTTTTCTGTTTTCCTTTATGGCAGTTTTCACACCGGTCAGCCTTGCAGATGTCACACCCTGGGCTGAGCAGTTCCCGATAGGTCACGTCAAATCACTGGAAGGCATCGCCTCCGGGATAGAGAACAGCAATTTTTTTCTCACCACAGATCGCGGCGAGTTCGTGCTCACCCTGTTCGAAAAACTCGATTTCGAACAATTGCCTTTCTATCTGAACCTTATGCGGCATCTCGCAGAGCGCGATGTGCTGGTACCCGCACCGATTGCAAATCATCAGGGCGAGATCATCAACACATTGCATGGCAAGCCCGCCTCGGTCGTCACGCGCTTGAAGGGAAGCTGGCAGCCCTCACCCCAGACAGTTCACTGCCGTGCTGTGGGTCGTATGTTGGCTCGCATGCATCTGGCAGCGCAGGACTATGCGCTCTATCAGCCGAATTTACGTGGTCTGGACTGGTGGCGAGAGACCACGCCGCTGGTATTGCCGCATCTGGATGAGACCACCGGACATCTGCTGAAAGCCGAGATGCATTTTCAGGAGGCTTTTGCGGCATCGGATAGCTATCATGCGCTCCCACGCGGCCCCATTCACGCCGATCTGTTTCGCAATAATGTAATGTTCGATGGCGAGCAGCTGTCTGGCTTTTTTGATTTTTATTTCGCAGGTTGCGACACATGGCTCTTCGATGTGGCCGTTACCGTCAATGATTGGTGCATTGATCTGGGGACTGGCGCCACTGACCCGCTCCGGGTACGCGCGATGATCGATGCCTATCATGAAGTACGCCCATTCACGGCTGCGGAAAAAGAAGCCTGGCCTGCGCTGCTGCGCGCTGCGGCGCTGCGGTTCTGGATATCCCGGCTTTATGATTTCTACATGCCACGCGAAGCTGAAATGCTGACGCCGCATGACCCAACGCATTTCGAGCGCATCCTGCGCCACCGCATTAGCACTGCAGTCGAAGGCTTGGCATGAACACCGACGATATTAGTACCAGCAAAGGTATCGACTGGATACGTCAGGGTTTTGCCCTGTTTCGCAAACAACCTGCGGAATTGTCGATGCTTTTCCTGCTGTACATGCTGCTGATGTTTGTACTGTCGCTGATACCGCTGATTGGTCAGCTATTGCCGCTGCTGCTGGTGCCGACGTTTTCCATGGCCTTCATGCAGGCCTGCGTGGAAATTGAAGCGGGTCGAAAAGTACGATCGGATTTGCTGCTGACTGCCTTCCGCTCGCCCGCGCTAGGTACACTGCTGCGTCTTGGGGTGCTGTACCTACTGGCAGCCGTTTTGGCCGTTGCGGCATCCACTATTGTGGATGATGGCGTCTTCTGGAAGCTGATGTCGGGCCAGCTACGCGCGGATGAACAAAACATACCGGTCGCCGATCTTCCGCTGGCGATGATGTTTTCAGCGCTGATCTATGTACCCTTCGCCATGGCCTTTTGGCATGCAGCGCCGCTAGCCACTTGGCAAAAAATGGGTTTATTCAAAGCAATTTTTTACAGTTT